>OMIJ01000030.1 GCA_900299065.1 Hyphomicrobiales bacterium | reverse complement strand
TGCCAATTTTCTAGGCCGCGAGGCGCTGAAAGGTTTTGGCGGCATGCCCATTGATACCAATGTTGCGCATGGCCAGGTTGATGGCAACGTCACACTCGACATCAAGCTCCATTCAGCTGATCTGCCTGATCGTGTGGCTGTGAAAGTGAATGCTAAGGTCACAAACTTTGTCTATGACGATTTGATTGGCAGCGAGAAATTTGATCAAGCCGTCTTAAACGTGAGTGCAGATAAAAATGGCATACGTGCCACAGGTCAGGGGCGCATGTTTGGCGCGCCGGCCAGCATGGAAATTAAACGGATAGGAAATGGACCTGCTGAATCCAATATCAGCATGACGATTGATGATGCTGCGCGCAACAAAATGGGCTGGCTTTCTGCCCCTATTGTTGCAGGTCCTGTTGGTGCTAAAATTTCTACCGATCTGTCCAAACTCAAACCCATTCGAGCCCAGATCGAACTTGATCTTGGTAAAGCCAGCATAGAGGGGCTATTGCCATCTTATAGCAAGCCTGCGGGACGAGCTGCGCGGGCCAATTTTGCTATTGCCTCGGCTGCAACGGGCGTGGTGATTGATCAATTAAATTTTGATGGCGGCAATGGGGTGAGCGCACAGGGCGCATTGACGCTCGATACAAATGGCAATCTGGCCTCAGGCAAGTTCTCGCAATTACGCTTGTCACCGGGCGATGACATGAAGCTTGATTTCGAAACAAGCAAACAGATTGTACGCATCAATGTGCGCGCGAGCACATTAGACTCCCGCCCCTTCCTGCGCCAATTATCCGGTGTAGATCCAAGTCATGCGAATGATAATTTTGGCAATCGCGATATTGACCTTGACTTGCGTGCCAATCTCCTGACGGGCCACAATCGTCAATCTATTTCGGCAGCCGATTTGCGTTATGTTGGTCACGGTTCATTGCACAAGCAATTGGCCTTTACGGGCAAGCTCGGCAAGGATTCGGTTGGGGCGCAATTAATTCCCGGTGGGGCAGGCACAATTGCCAATATCAGGATCACCAGTAAGGATGGCGGCAGCCTGCTGTCCTTCCTCGATTTTTATCGCCATCTTGAAGGCGGCGAGCTGACATTAATGGCACAAATTCAAGATAAGATTGTAGAGGGCTATCTCCATATTCTGAATTTCCAGATCAAAGATGAGCCCGGCCTTAAACGCCTTGTGTCAGAAACGACTGCGCAGCGCGAGAGCATTGGCGCGCCTATTGACACAGGGCTAGTGCAATTCAACAAATTGCAAGTTGCCTTCACACGCTGGCCCAATAAGATTGAATTGCGCGATGGTGTCATTTATGGGCCGCAGATCGGTTTGAGCGGCTCAGGCACATTGGATTATGCAGCCAATCGTGTTCAGGTGAACGGCACATTTGTGCCCGCCTATGGGCTCAATAATTTATTTGCGCAAATTCCACTCTTTGGAACCATTGTGGGTGGTGGATCACATGAAGGTTTATTTGCCGTCAATTTTCAGATTGCCGGACCAGCCAGCGCACCCGTATTGACGATTAATCCGCTCTCAGCAATTGCGCCTGGCATATTGCGAAAGATGTTTGGCACGATTGATCCCAATCTACCAGAAAATCTAAAGCCGCCGCAATCGATCGAACCAAGGACCTCGCCTCAGCCGTCCATGCCACTTTCGATCAATCCCGCGCGCTGATCATTGCGCTTTAAGCAAAACGTGTTTCTTCTTACCCAATGAGAGCTTGATCACGCCATCGCTATTGACTTGCGCTGATGAGATCATAGCACGTTCATCATTGGCAAGCTCATCATTGATGCGCAGACCACCGCCCTTGATCTGACGGCGCGCTTCGCCTGTTGAGGCAACAAGACCAGCTTTGACAAAGGCATTGAGCACGCCAATGCCCGCAGTCAACTCGTCAGACGAGACGGTGACTGTTGGCAAAGAAGCAGAGATCGTACCTTCTTCAAAGGTCTTGCGAGCAGTCTCGGCGGCTAATTCTGCCGCGTTACGCCCATGCACCATAGAGGTTGCTTCATTGGCGAGGATCTTTTTGGCTTCATTGATCTCTGCCCCACCAAGGGATTCAAGCTTGCGGATTTCATCCATCGGCAATTCAGTGAAGAGGCGCAAGAAACGCCCCACATCGGCATCTTCCGTATTGCGCCAGAATTGCCAGTAATCATAGATTGGCAACATATCTTCATTGAGCCAGACAGCACCTGCCGCCGTTTTGCCCATTTTTGCGCCTGATGATGTCGTGAGCAAAGGTGACGTGAGAGCATATAATTGTGGGCGGCCCATGCGGCGACCTAAATCAATGCCGGTGACAATATTGCCCCATTGATCTGAGCCGCCCATTTGCAGCACGCAGCCATAGCGCTTGTTGAGCTCGACGAAATCATAAGCCTGCAAGCACATGTAATTAAATTCGATGAAGGATAATTCCTGATCGCGCTCAAGGCGCATCTTCACTGAATCCATCGACAGCATGCGATTGACTGAAAAGTGTCGCCCGACTTCGCGCAGAAATTCAATGTAATTAAGTGCGGTCAGCCATTCGGCATTATCAGGCATGATGGCATCATGAGTGTCAGAACCAAAGGTAAGAAATTTGGCAAAGATCTTTTTGATACTGTCCTTATTGGCATCGATCTGCTCAATTGACAAAAGCTTGCGGCTTTCATCCTTGCCTGACGGATCGCCAACGCGGGTTGTGCCTCCACCCATCAAAGGCACGGCCTTATTGCCTGTCTTTTGCAGCCAGCGCAGCATCATGATGGGCAAGAGTGAGCCGACATGTAGTGATGAGGCCGTGCAATCGAAGCCGATATAGGCCGTCAGCTCGCCAGCTTTTGCCTTGGCATCAACACCAGCAAGATCGGAACATTGATGCAAAAATCCACGTTCCAGCAAGATAGCGAGAAAATCGGATTTCGGATTAAAGTCATTCGTCATATCCAACCCTTTACAGGCTTGCTCCTCGCAAGAGGATTAATCGACATCCTCAACCTTATCCGGTCCGCCGCCATTCACGCGCTGAGCCAGTGAGGCTTCCATGAAATTATCAAGATCACCATCCAGCACTTCATCTGGCGTGCCGGACACATAACCTGTGCGCAAATCCTTGACCATTTGATAGGGCTGCAAGACATAGGAACGGATCTGATGCCCCCAGCCAATATCAGTCTTGGAGGCGGCAATCACATTGGCGGCCGCTTCACGCTCTTCAAGTTCCTTCTCATAGAGACGCGCGCGCAACATATTCCATGCCGTTGCACGGTTCTTATGTTGCGAGCGCTCCATTTGACAGGCCACCACAATGCCCGAGGGAATATGCGTGATACGAACCGCGGAATCGGTTGTATTGCTGTCTCTTATACACATCTCCGAGCCCACGAG
>OMIJ01000029.1 GCA_900299065.1 Hyphomicrobiales bacterium | reverse complement strand
TGCTGTTGATGTCGCCACTCTGCCCGTCAATGCTAGGGAAACTCATCGCAGCCTCTTCGATGGTTCCAATTGTGGCATTGCATTGAGCGACCGACCTGCCTTTAGCGTGCAACATCATCCCGAAGCCTCACCCGGCCCACAGGACAGCCATTATCTCTTCAAACGTTTTGTAGCGATGATGGAAAAAGCAAAAGCCGCCTGAATTGCCCCTAAGCGGCCTCACTTTGTAACCTGTGGAGGCATTATGTCTTGGCGCGATTTCTGGAATGGCGAGCACAAAATCTATGTCAATGCGCGCCATCATCGCTTGCACTTTGAGCTGATTGGCAGAGATATTTGTGATCTGATCGAGAGCCCATCGACGCATATGCTCGATTATGGCTGCGGCGAGGCTGGCGCATCCAATCTGATTGCCAAAAAATGCGAAGGCCTATTACTGTTTGATACAGCTCCCAATGTGCGTGCCAAATTACTGGCTGATTTTGCCAGCAATCCGAAAATCAGGATTTTGGACGAAGCTGCATTGGCCAACATAGAGGCCCATTCGCTTGATCTGGTCGTGATCAATTCGGTTTTGCAATATCTATCGCATGGCGAATGTATGGATGCGCTCATCTTGTGCAAGAGCAAACTCAAACCACAGGGACGCTTGATCATTGGCGATGTGATCCCGAAAGAATCTGGCGCCCTTGGCGACACGAAAGCCTTGTTGAGCTTTGCACTTCATGGCGGCTTTTTCATCGCCGCTTGTCTTGGCCTGCTGGCTACCTTCTTTTCTGATTATCGCAAATTGCGAAGCTCGATTGGCCTCACCCGCTATAGTGAGGACGAAGCCTTCACTCTTTTGAGCAAGCAAGGCTTCAAAGCCGAGCGCGCCAGCCATAATATCGGCCATAATCAAACCCGCATGACGTTTATTGCCAAACCGCAGGCTTAATTGCCAAACCACGGGCTGGGCTCGCCCTGTGGATAAGTGTTGAAACCCGGTCCTTTTTAGGCAGGACTCGCAGCCCTTTTAATACGCGCTATAATGGCCTGCTCATGATCAACACACGATTCACCCCGTCTTTTCTCGACGAGATCAAGGCGCGGCTTCCGGTTTCGGAGGTCGTGGGTCGCCGTGTGAAATTGAAGAAGGCTGGCCGGGAATGGAACGGCCTTTCCCCCTTTACTGCGGAAAAATCGCCCTCTTTCTTCGTCAATGATCAGAAAATGGCCTGGTTTGACTTTTCGGCTGGCAAAAACGGCAATATTTTTGACTTTCTCATGCAGACCGAGGGCCTCTCCTTCCCCGAGGCTGTAGAACGTCTGGCCCAGGAGGCCGGGCTGGAATTACCCAAATCGACCCCCGAAATCATTGAGCGCGAAAAAAAACGCGCCGGCCTCACCGAAATTCTGGAACTCACCGCACAATATTTCGAAGCCGAATTACAGGGCCGGCAAGGCGCTAAAGCTCGCGGCTATCTAGCCGATCGTGGCCTTGGTCCAAATGCGCAAACAAGATTCCGACTTGGCTATGCCCCGGCAGACCGCTTTGCCCTGCGCGATCATCTTGCACAAAAGGGCGCCAGCCTCGAGACCATGATTGAAGCGGGCCTGTTGGTGCATGGCGATGAAATTGCGGTGCCCTATAGCCGTTTTCGTGATCGGGTGATGTTTCCCATAGCCGACCGCAACGGCCGCATCATTGCCTTTGGCGGACGCGCGTTGGAAAAAGATGTTCAGGCAAAATATCTCAATTCGCCTGAAACGCCGCTCTTTCACAAAGGTGCAAATCTGTACAATCTGCATCAAGCGCGCAAAGCTGCTCATGAACAGGGCCAGATTATTCTGGTTGAGGGCTATGTCGATGTGATCCAGATGAGCCTGAATGGTTTTCCCAATGTCGTTGCCTCTTGCGGCACGGCACTCACCCCCGAACAATGCGATCTGCTCTGGCGCTTGGCTCCTGCGCCCACTTTATTCTTTGATGGCGACAGAGCCGGGCGCAAAGCCGCTCATCGTGCCATTGATACCGCCTTGCCCTTGCTGGGACCCGGCAAAAGCCTGCGTTTTGCCTTTCTGCCCGATGGACAAGATCCAGACGACCTCGCGCGCTCCGGCGGGCAAGCCGCTTTGGCTGATGTTTTGGCTAGCGCCAAACCCTTGGTGGAGGTTTTGTGGCAAAGGGAAGTTGAGGCCGGACCACTCGACATCCCCGAACAGCGCGCCGCATTGGAACGCCGCCTCAATAGTCTAGTCAATGAAATCAAGGATGAAACCCTCAAACGCTATTATCGCGATGATATGAGAGAGCGTCTGGCCCAATTACAGGGCCGCTCTGGCCAGACCCGCACACGCATGGCCCCGGGTCAAATGCAACGCCCACAAAGACCCTGGCAGGGCCGCGCAATGCCAAACCAAGCTCCTTCGGGCTATCGCTTCTCAACCCCCGCCATCAGCCCGAGCTTGTCGCGCTCCACCCTGTTTGCCAAGGGCTCGGGCATTCCTGGCCGTGAAGCTGCCATATTATTGATTTTATTGAATCATCCTGCACTTTTAGCGCGCCACATCGAAGAATTGGCCGAGCTGGAATGCACCAGCCGCGAAATCATGCAATTGCGCGATGGGCTCACCGCACTGGCTGCAGAAGGTTATGACAGCGATCAGGAGCTCAAAACGGCCCTTGATGCCGCCGGCCTTGCCGATGTCCGCCGCCGGGTCGAGGGGGTTGAAGTGATCGCCAAGCTCTGGTGCGTCAAAGCTGAGGCAGCAGAAATTGATGCGGAAGGCGCCCTTCGGCAGGCTCTGGCCTTGCATCGCCGCGCGCGCGCGTTACATAAAGAACTCAAATCCGTAGAAATGGCTTTGGCTGAAGACCCTTCAGAGGACAATCTAGCCCGTCTGAGGGAAATTCACGCTGAACTTGCGACCTTGGATGGGCGCGAGGCTAATTTGGAAGGCTTTGGCATTATGTCAGGCCGACAAGACCGCGCTTTATGAATAAAAGGTGCTTTGCAAAACACATTGCTAGACGAAAGTTTGCATACATATGCATTTTTCTGAATGAAGGCTCGATAGTTAAGCCCGATTTAAACAGGAAGTGCTTTACTTGAGAGATTGCTGCATCTGCAGCTCAATCTCATTATCCCAAGGGTAGAGGATGTAACCTCTGCCGCAATATGACAGTGACAGGCCGGCTGGCCGCCGTCACTCCTCTTGGAGTGGAGTTTATGGCGAAGAAAGAGGACGAAAAGACAGAAGCGGAACCCATTGCCACCGAAGGCGCTGATGGGCCATTGCTTGATCTGTCGGATGCTGCCGTCAAACGGATGATCAAGCTCGCCAAAAAGCGCGGCTTTGTCACGCATGAAGAACTCAATGCCGTTTTGCCCTCCGAGGAAGTGACCTCGGATCAGATTGAAGATGTCTATTCTATGCTCAATGAAATGGGCATTAACGTCATCGAGGCTGACGATGCCGATGAGGCAGAGAAAACGGAAGAACAAGGCGCTGGCGAAGAGGAAGAGGCCGAAGGCGGCGATCTCGTCGAAACAACGCGAACGGCTGTAGTTGCAACAACACGCACAAGTGAATCGGGCGATCGCACCGACGATCCCGTGCGCATGTAT
>OMIJ01000028.1 GCA_900299065.1 Hyphomicrobiales bacterium | reverse complement strand
TGGTTGTGCGATTGCCCGCAATATAAAGCAAGGAAAGCATGCTCAAAGCTTCCTCCTGCGTAATGGGACGGCCCTCAATCTGGCCTGCGAGGATATCACTCACCACATCTTCACGCGGTGTTCGTCTATGCGCTTCAAGCAAGGCCGCGCAATAATCTACCAAAGGTTGATTGGCAGCCTTACGCTGTGCGGCAGAGCTTGCATCAAGGCGAGCCAAACGTGGATCATTGGCCGCCTCGCGCGCCGCATGTATACGCCGGAAATTATCAGGATCAGAATCGCCAACCAGGAGACAAAAAGCGCGGATCGGAATCTCCGCTGTCACCTCAAGCAAGCTGCGCTTGCCAATCACCAATTCATCCATGAGTGTACGAATGATGAGGCGAATATCATCCTCAATTGGCTGCAAGCGCTGCGGGTTGATCAATTGTGCCAACAACATCCGATAATGGCGATGGGCGGGTGGATCCACCTCAATGGGAATGAGCGTCATGCCATATTTTGGCGTTGCGCTGGAGAAAGTGGCAGTATCATTTAATACAGCCAGAACATCTTCATAATCAAAGACCGACCAAAATCCTTGCCCATCGGCAAAACCCCGCCACGCCACCGGACAGCTAGAGCGCTGATGATTATAAATATCGACAATCGAATGAGGCGCGCCGCTTTGCACGCTGGCCCAATCAACCTCCGGGGACCAGCCAATAGGGTGAATAGCTTTATCAGGCTCTGTCATAGCTTTCTTTCAAATGTCAGCTCAGCATAAGCTAGCACTTTAGGAAGTGATGGAAAGCCTAAAACAGTTTTTTACGTCGCCATTGCTTGGGGCGAGGACCTGGAAACATCAATCCGCTCGCATCCACGCCCAGATCGACCATCATCTTGGCCATAGTAATGGCACAGCGATAGCCCTCAAGGACAGGGACTTCCCAGCCAAGCTCCTGCAACCGCTTTTCGACAAAGGGCTGCAGCCAGAAGGAACCAGAACATCCAAAGGTGATCACTTCGGCGCCATCTTCCTCAATTGCATCCACAGCAGCCTGCACCGCTTCTTCAACGGCCTGCGAATAGTCCCCACGCCTGGCCTTGGCACGTTCTTCATGCAAGGGACGCATGGGCTCGCAATTTGGCCGCTCATGTGGGAAATTGATCATACGGATAGAAGCGCAGCGCTGATCCATACGATGCTGCACAACGAGGTTATAATAATACATATTGTGATTTTCAGCTAAATCGATGACGCTGAATTTATTGCCCAGCATAGTGGCGATATGCATTTGTGAAAAAGCGCAAGAGGTCACGGGAATGCGATATTGACGGCCAATTTCTCGCGATTCCAGAAAGCCAGGCTCACCACCGCCCAGGAGAATGATTGCATTATATTTGCCGCTTGCGCAGGCCTCTCTGACAATAGGAACACGCGCAGCCCCTGAATGCAAAAACTCCTCGCGCGTCTCAACCGCCCAATCTCCATAATTGGAAATGGCGCCAGGATGCAGATCCCAATCAACATCCTCTAGCAAGGGCGCCAGAGAGGCATAATTCATCAAAGTCTGTTCTTTGGTACCCTTGAGATTGCGATGCAGATAAGGTGACGTCTCAGGCAATTGAAAAGCCTGGATCAGCATGAACCGGTATTTCCCACCAGCTTTCCTCGTCATGTCACTCATATGCGCCTCAAGAATTTTATTGAACCGTAACACCGCCATCAACAACAAGCGTATGTCCGGTGATAAACGAAGCCCGGTCGCCTGCCAAATAGGCAATCGCCTGCCCCATATCTTCAGGCTGCCCTAAACGGGCCAAGGGAATGCGAGAAAGAAACAGATCGCGTTTGTCAGGATCATTCAAGCCTGCACGAGTGGGGGTCAATGTCGAGGCCGGGGCAATTGCATTTACCCGAATGCCATGCTCAGCCCATTCAATGGCAAGCATACGGGTCATATGGATGATCCCTGCTTTTGATATGCCATAGACTGAACTAAGCGCCAGACCAACAAGACCATGAGTTGAGGCGACACTGACGATGGAGCCTTGACTTTTGGTTGCGATCCAATGGCGGGCCACAGATTGAGACATGAAGAAAGAACCAGTCAGATTCACATCCATGACCTTGTTCCATTCCTCGCGCATCACCTCAGTCGCAGCCTTGCGTTGTGGGACGCCAGCATTATTGACGAGCACATCAATACGCCCAAAATGCGCAAGCGTTTGAGCCAGTGCGGCATCAATCATCTCCTGACGCGTGACATCAAGTTGAAGTTTTAAAACTTTGCGTTGCAGCGCCTCAACATCAGATTGCGTCTTCTCCAGCATATCCAGACGCAAATCGGCAATGACAAGGTCATATCCGTCCTGGGCCAGTGCATGAGCCGCCGCAGCGCCTATGCCATAGGATGCCCCAGTCACAAAAGCAACTTTACTCTGCTTATCAATAATCATTTATGACTATCCTGGATGATTGACAGGGCCACCAATCAATTGCACGGCATCGCGTGCGATCGAGGAATCAACCACCTTTTCATAAGGCAACCGGTTTTTTTGCGAACCCAATTCGAGATTGACATCCTGTGTAATGGCAATGCGAGGCTCACTGAGCGCGAGATTTAACGCATAGGGTTGATGATCCTGGATGAACCCCCATAAGGCTTCCCCGCCAGGAATATCTGCTTTGTCACCTAGCGCCGCCACTCTGGCTTTCATGTAGGCATCGCGTGAATTAGGACCCGAGACAAAGCGGTATGTCTTGCCATAGGCCGCCAGTAATTTGACCAGAGCATCACGACGGCCAGCAATCGTGCGATCAGCCGTGTAGGAACCCTGATCAGAATATTGCGGCAATTGCTCCCAGAAAGCTCCATCCGGGAGCGCACGAATATTCATCCGCTTGGCCTGATCCATAAATTCGATCTGCGCAGGTCCCGCATCAACAATGCCGGCCGCCACCGCTTTGAACACATCTGTGCCACTGCCGGCGTTTTGGAATTTCACCTTGGATTCATCAATGCCATTCTTACGCAACAGCGCAACAACCAGAGTATGCAGACCAGATCCCACAGCGCCCGTGCCAATCGTCTTGCCCACCAGATCCTTGACAGACTTGATATCGGGCCGCGACGTATACATCAACGAATTGGATTTCAGCAGAGCACCAGCAATGATCTTCAGACTTGCGCCCTTTTCAATGGCAGGCACAACCTGACCAAAGCCAGACAACATACAGGCATCGACCTCACCTGAAATCAGGGAGGCCATGACCTTACTGCCATCCGAGACATTCAAAACCTCAACATCCAATCCAAACTCATCAAAATAACCCAGCATACGAACCAATTCCTGGATCGTCTGCACAGTATTGGATGAGGTGTTGATGATCTTGATCTTATATTTAGTTTGAGCAACCGCACTCACAATGGCGGGCGCAAACACAGCCGTGGATGCGACTATGCGCAAGGCCGTTCGGCGCGCAATCAGTTTTGTTACGTTTACGGATTTTTCAACCATGACATCCTCCCCAAAAATATGCGTAAAGATTACGGATCCATCCTATCCTAGGAGTTTTAGCGCTTCAGCGGCCATAGACACATCCGCAACTTGCTCAAAGGGGAGAACATTCTTTTGCAAGCCCATCGAGACATTCAGTTCCTGAATATAGCGAGCCCGCTCGGATGAGATCGCAATGGACGGAGGGAAGGGTTT
>OMIJ01000027.1 GCA_900299065.1 Hyphomicrobiales bacterium | reverse complement strand
GCCTTTGTGGACGGTCGCATTGATGTCAACGAGGGCCTGATAGCTGCCATAATATTTGTTCACATGTGAGAACGTGATCATGCGGCCTCCTTTAGATGCGGTGTCATCGACCCATCTTCAGTATCAAGGCCGCGACGTTGGCGCGCGATACGCTGTTCCAGCCATTCGCTCAATTCCGAAAGGCTCCAGCATACGATGAAGTAGACGATAGCCAGAATGGCAAAAATCTCGAAGGGTTTGGTCAGCAAGCGGTTGTTGAGCTGGCTGGCGGCAAAGGTGAGCTCGGGAACATTGATCACATAGCCGAGCGTTGTCTCCTTGATGGTAGAGACGAATTGGCTGAGAATGCTCGGCATCATGTTGTAAAGCGCCTGCGGCAAGATGATATAACGCATGGCGGCAAAATGACTGTGGCCCAGTGCGCGTGCCGCATCCATCTGCCCCTTAGGCAGCGCGATAATGCCGGCGCGGACGATCTCGCTCAAAAAAGCCCCTTCATAGATCACCAGAGTACAAATCATGGTGACAAAACCCGGCACACTGTCGCCGATCAACAAGGGTACCAGAAAATAGACCCACAAGATCAACATCAGCAGTGGCACACCGCGCACGGTATAAACGAGAGCGGTGGCGGGCCAGTTAAATAATTTCCAAGAAGAGAGCCGCGCCAGCGCGATCAGCACGCTCAATGGAAAGGCCAACACGATCCCGAGGACCGAAAGGATCAGCGTCGCCGCGATGCCCCCCAGCGGACCATTGGGATATTGGCCGATCAACAGCAGCAGCCAATTATCCTCAATAATACTGATCATATTGGCAAGCATGCGATCACGCGGCTCCCTCTATCCGAGGGGGACGGCTGAGCCAGGCTCCAATCGCCATCAACAGCAGTGAACAGCTCAGATAGATGACCGTTGCGATCAGATAGGCCTCGAATACGCGGAAGCTCAGATTTTCGATCTCTTTGATCGCATGGGTCAACTCAGCCACGCCGATCGCCATCGCCAGTGATGAATTTTTGAACAACGAGACTGTGTGGTTGATCAGTGCTGGCAGGGCATTGCGAACGGCCTGCGGCATCAACACATACATCATAGCCCCCAAATAGCTATGGCCGAGCGCGCGAGCGGCTTCCTCTTGTCCCGGGGCAATCGCGCGAAAGCCGGAGCGCAAATCCTCGCTGAAATAAGCAGCCTGACACAGTCCCAGACCGATGATGGCGAACAGGGTTTCCCCCTGATGATCGCCCAGCCATTCCTGCAACGATCCGGGCAAGAGATTGGCAATACCGAAATACCACAGCATCAACTGCACAAGGGTTGGCACATTGCGGTGATAGGAGACATACCCTGCCACCAGCTGGTCCGTGACCTTGAAGGGCAGCATGCGGATTATCAAGAGGACAAAGCCGAGGCTCATCGCCAGTGTCCATGAGCAAAAAGCGATGATCAGTGTCATCTTTAAACCGCTCACCAGCATCTGGCTGAATTGCGGATGGGTCAGGATGGCAAGGAGATCAAATCCTTTCATTCTGGGACCCTGAGTGTCAGCTTGGTTCGGGACGCGTGGTCATCAGCCCGGCAGGAACTTGCATGGTCGGGGTGATTTCCATATGTCCGATATTAACCGCAATGGGGGCAGACACCGCAAAGGCGATGGCATCGGCGATGTCTTTGGCTTCGGGGAGCTCGAAGCCCTTGATGAAACGTTCATAGGTTTCGGGACTATCACCATGCACATGGGCGAAGATATCGGTGGAGACGCGACCGGGACAGATTTCGGTCACGCGCACACGCTTACCGAAAGCATCGACTCGCAACTGATGCGAGAGCATGCTGACCGCAGCTTTTGTGGCATGATAGGTGGAATTGCCACCAAAATGATAGGCGGCGGCAATTGAGCTGATATTGATCACATGGCCACGATCACGCGCGACCATCCCCGGTACAACCAGACGACACAGATGCAGCACAGCCCTCAAATTGACATCCACCAGTAGATCAATGTCCTCCACATGGGCATTGAGGAAAGAGCGTGGGCGGTCGACACCGGCATTGTTGACCAGCACATCGATGGTGAGGCTTTCGACAAGCGAAGTTAGGGCTTTGGTGTCGATTACATCGAGCGCATGGACAATGCAGCCGGTGCGCTGGGACAGTGCCTCAAGTGCGGATTGGTTGCGGGCCAGCGCATGAACCTCCAGACCCTCACGGCAGAAGCGTTCGACCACGGCTGCGCCGATTCCAGATGAGGCGCCAGTGACCAAAGCAGTTTTGTAATCAGAAAAAGGCATATTCACCCTCGCATTCTAACAATCAGGCTAATCATAGGCGTGGTGCCACGCTAAGACGGATTAAATGTGGCGGGATAAGATGCGCTTATGCTTTGATGGCATGAAGGGGAAAAGCAAAAATTAGAAATTCTTTATTGGTGTAGTCCAGTCGGCCACGTATAATCTACAATACGCTAAGAAACGACTGTATAGTGAAAATACGGAGCTCTTTTTTAGTTTTTATTACAAGGTATTAAGCTGCAGTGTGGATTAGTATTAGCTTCTAGCCGCCATCAAATAGTCTGGTAGCAAAACTATGCTATTATTTATTTGCCCCCTTTTTTTCAAGAATCATTATTATTTCGCTTCCGTAACAAATTCATTTGCTGTAAAATACTGTTATGAAACAGCAAAAACGCGGCAAACCATTTCATAAAGGCCAAAGCGGCAACCCAAGCGGACGTCCATTGGGCGCACGAAATAAACGTACTATTGCCCTTGAGAAAATTTTAGATGGTGAGATCGAGGCCATAACGCGTAAAGCTGTTGATGCGGCTAAAAATGGTGATATGGCCGCTATCCGGCTAATTATGGATAGAGTTCTGCCGGTATCTCGTTCAAGGCCCATATTTATTGATCTGCCACCGCTGTCGGATATTTCTAGTGTTTCTCAAGCCCAATCGGCAATCCTTCAAGCTGTGACAGTTGGGGATCTACTCATTGAGGAAGCAGAGGCCCTTACAAGCCTTCTAGAGGCCCGTCGGAGGGCCTTTGAAGCCACTGATCTTGAGGAGCGTATTAAACACCTTGAAGAGCGGCTGCCATGACAACTCTTGTTCGCTTGAAAACAAGACTTCAGAGGGTTTCAGACAAAGCCCCCAAACAACAGCTTCCGCAAGTCGACCTGTCTTATTTATCAGGACATGAACTTGATCGGTTGCGTGATATTAGTGAAATGGTCGCTAGCGGGCTCGGGGACCATAATCAATTGAGGGAAGAAATCGCGACCATGATTGCGAAGTGTCCACCATTAGGGCGAGGGAAAACGTTAGAAATCCGGCCAAGGTTCCCTAGCTCACTCATAAAATATTGGCGGACACAGGCCTTCAATGACAGGCGTTTTCCGCGTGGCAATTATTACTCGCATAACATGTCCTACCATGCTCGAGACCGCTTATTGGAACTAGCCGAGCAGTATGGTTGGAATCCAGAAACTGACGACCCATCTGAAATTGTTGATGTCGAGTGTTGGGCAGAAGAGGACTATGAAGAACTTGTAGATCTTTTGTGGCATACAATTTCTGAGTCAGAACGAAATTTGAAGGCGAATTCTCATTTCCGATTTGAATGAGCCGCGCTATGCAGGCCCTGTCTTGATTGTATTTCTTAAAGAGTTTTTTTTCGTAAAAGAGTTGTTCTGCCAGGGCGTGGGACTATTAAAT
>OMIJ01000026.1 GCA_900299065.1 Hyphomicrobiales bacterium | reverse complement strand
CAAGACGCCTTCTTTTGGCGGGCCTCTTCCACATGGTTGTTGTCCATTTATCCCGTTGTCTTCTTTTTGGCTCTGGCCATTAACGCCTGCCTGTCATCCCCCTTGGGAGCCGCCACTCCAGGCGCAAGTGATTGGGTCAAAGGTGAAAAATCACGTGTTCGGTTAATCAGTGAGGGCGGCTTGACGTCCGGGATCTATTGGCTGGGCATTGAAATCGAGCTTGAAGGCCAGGCACTCACCTATTGGCGCAATCCCGGAGAAGCGGGTCTGCCCCCCCGTTTTGAATTTAATTCCAGCCGGAATCTGGCCAAAAGCGAAGTTCTGTTTCCCGCCCCGAGCCGCATTCTGGAGGCTGGAGTTGAGGCATTTGGCTATCAGCGACATGTGATTCTTCCCGTCAAGATTACACCCAAGCTTGCGGCACAATCGGTCGCAATTGATCTGCAATTCTCTTATGCCATTTGTGAGAACATCTGCATTCCTGGGCAGGTTCACCTGCAATTTGAGCTCTTCCCCAATGCTCCCGCCCAGACCGGCCCGCTGACATTGGCCAGACAAAAAGTTCCAGTGTCCGTAGCGGCAAAAGACTTTGTGCACATTCGTCCCCTGCCAGCAGACAAGACAAAGCCGCTCTGGAGTGTTGATTTGATCGGCAAGCCTGAGATTGGCGAGGATCTGTTCGCTGAAGGGCCGGAGGGTTGGTATTTCGACACAGCCCGAGCGAGTGAACAGTCCTTTACCCTGACTTTGGCCGAAAAACCCGCCAATGGCCGCTTTCCGCTCAAAGATATGGTTCTGACATTGGCTCGACCAGACCGGGCCTTTGAAATGCGTCTTGAGCTTCCTGCGCCCTGAACACGACTTTTGGACGGCCTGCAAGTTCAGCAAAACCACTTGCCCCAGCACAAAAGCTCGCTAGTAATGCGCCGAGTTAACCGGCATGAAATTGCCAAAAACGGGAGCAAAGAATGATTAAAGTGGGTGACCATCTGCCGAATGTCACATTCACGGTCATGACATCAGATGGACCAAAGCCAAAGACGACCGATGAGGTCTTCAAAGGCAAGCGCGTGGTCCTCTTTGCTCTGCCCGGTGCCTTCACACCAACTTGTGATCGCAATCATTTACCCAGCTATCGCGACAATGCTGCGGCCATTAAAGCCAAGGGCATCGACACCATTGCCTGTCTTTCGGTCAATGACGCTTTTGTGATGGGGGCCTGGGCCAAGTCCAGCAATGCGCAGGATGTTGTCGAATTTCTCGCCGACGGCAGTGGTATTTTCACCATTGGTATTGGCATGGCGCTCGATCTGACCGAGCGGGGCATGGGCATTCGCTCCAAGCGCTATTCCATGCTGGTTGAAGATGGCGTTGTGCGCAGCATTAATCTTGAAGAAAATCCCGGCATTGCCATTTCCGGCGCCGAGAACATTCTCACCCAGCTGTGAGAGGAACTGATCTTCGCCCGTCATCATCGGACGGGCGAAACCTCTCCGCCTAAGGACGTGCTTTGCGCATTGAAGTCCGAATGCTATAGGGCGGCCAGCCAAACGCTGACCAGCCCGGTCTTTGTGGTTTTTCAACTTTGAGGTCTGTCACATGAGCAAGATCAAGGTCGCCAATCCTGTCGTCGAAATGGATGGCGACGAAATGACAAGAATTATTTGGCAGTACATCAAGGATAAACTGATCTATCCCTATCTCGACATTGATCTCGTTTACTTCGATCTCTCCGTGCAGAAACGCGATGAGACCAATGACCAGATCACCATTGATTCAGCCGAAGCAACCAAGAAATATGGTGTGGCCGTGAAATGCGCCACCATTACGCCCGATGAAGCACGCGTGAAGGAATTCAATCTCAAGGATATGTGGAAATCGCCCAATGGTACGATCCGCAATATTCTGGGTGGTACAATTTTCCGCGAGCCGATCATTTGTAAAAATGTGCCGCGCCTTGTTCCCGGCTGGACGCTTCCTGTCGTCGTCGGTCGCCATGCCTATGGTGATCAATATCGCGCCACAGATTTCAAAGTTCCCGGCAAGGGCCGCCTGACCATCAAATTTGAAGGCGATGATGGCTCGGTGATCGAAAAGGAAGTGTTCAAATTCCCCGGCGCCGGCGTTGCGATGTCGATGTATAATCTTGACGAGTCGATCCGCGATTTTGCTAGAGCTTCTTTCAATTACGGTATTATCCGTAATTATCCTGTCTATCTCTCAACCAAGAACACAATCCTGAAGGCCTATGACGGCCGCTTCAAGGATCTGTTCCAAGAGATTTTCGACAATGAATTTGCCGCCCAATTCAAGGCCAAGGGCCTAACCTATGAGCATCGCCTGATCGATGACATGGTTGCTGCGGCTCTCAAATGGTCGGGCGGCTATGTCTGGGCCTGTAAGAACTATGACGGCGACGTGCAATCCGACACAATGGCGCAAGGCTATGGCTCTTTGGGCCTGATGACTTCTGTGCTGATGACCCCCGATGGCCAGACGGTCGAAGCGGAAGCCGCCCATGGCACCGTTACACGTCACTATCGCCAGCACCAGCAGGGCAAGGAAACATCGACCAATTCCATGGCTTCTATTTTTGCCTGGACCCGCGGCCTGCTGCACCGCGCCAAGCTTGACAATAATGAAGACCTGCGCCGCTTTGCCCTGACACTGGAAAAAGTATGCGTCGATACGGTCGAATCCGGCTTTATGACCAAGGATTTGGCCCTTTTGGTCGGAGATGATCAGAAATGGCTCTCAACCACCGGCTTCCTCGACAAGATCGATGAAAATTTGAAAAAGGCGATGGCTTGAGACCCGCCAGAGCCCGGATCTAAAAAGAGTGTTAAACCCTAGCCCGGCCGGCCACATGTGGCTGTGCCGGGTTATTCATTTTGATTTGAAAAGCCTGTGGGCTGGTCATTGTTTCGTCATCACTAACCCGCTATAAGGCCGCAGTTTCACTCAGGGAGTGTTCAGCGAATGGCGCAGGCCAAAGTGATCGACAAGGACTATCGTCCTTCCGACGATGAGCCTTTCATGAATGATCGTCAGCGCGATTATTTCCGAAAAAAGCTGCTGGCGTGGAAAGAAGATATTTTGCGCGAGTCGCGCGAAACCATAATCGCTTTGCAAAGCGAAAGTGAAAACCATCCTGATATTGCCGATCGAGCCTCGTCCGAAACTGACCGGGCGATTGAATTGCGCGCACGTGATCGTCAACGCAAGCTTATCGCAAAAATAGATGCCGCTATCACTCGCATTGACGATGGCACTTATGGCTATTGCGAAGAAACGGGCGAACCAATTTCTCTCAAACGTCTCGATGCGCGTCCAATTGCGACTTTGTCGATTGAAGCGCAGGAGCGCCATGAACGGCGCGAAAAAGTCTATCGCGACGATTGATCTGTTTAAAAACGTAAAAGAAAATGTCAAAGGCGGCGCAAGGCCGCCTTTTTTGTTTTGTGATGATCTTAACGCGACTCACCCGGTGAGCGATTGAGCAAGCGTGCCATTTCCTGCTCCAAAGCATCAATGGCCTCATCCTTTGCCGCTCCAGTTTGAGAAGAGGAAGGCTTGGGACTCACCGGCGCAGAAACAGGGGATTTGGACAGATCAGGTTTGCTAGCCTCAACTTTAGAGCTTGCTGAAGCAGTCGGGCTTGCTGATGTCGAAACAAGCGGCTTTGGTGTAATTGGCTTTGCACTGACTGAAGGGCTCGTCACTGGCCGCGTCATCGGTGGCATGCGCGGTGGAATGGGCGCCGAAGGTATCGCCGAAGGCATGGTCTTGATGGGAGGAGAGGGCGCTTTGGCTGTCGGCACCACT
>OMIJ01000025.1 GCA_900299065.1 Hyphomicrobiales bacterium | reverse complement strand
TCACAGATACGCCCGCGATTGATACATCGCCCTGCTATTCACCAGATGGATCTCAGATTGTGTTTGAATCTGATCGCGGCGGCACGCAGCAGATTTATGTGATGGGCGCCAGTGGCGGCGGCGCGAAACGCATTTCCTTCAGTGAGGGCGCACGTTATTCGACACCGGTCTGGTCTCCCAAGGGCGATTATATTGCCTTTACGCGGCAGAAGGCAGGAGCCTTTGGCATTGGCGTGATGAAACCCGATGGCTCGGGTGAGCGCATCATCACGGAAGGCTATCACAATGAAGGCCCGACCTGGGCTCCCAACGGGCTTTATCTGATGTTTTTCCGTGATCCGGGTGGTCAGGCTGGACCAAAAATGTTTATGGCGGATGTCTATGGGCGCGGGGAATTTCCAGTCCCCACTCCAGGCTTTGCCTCTGATCCCTCTTGGGGTCCGCTGCTGAAGTAGATTGGTGACGAGCTCACTGAAGCACAGCCCAGTGCCCTGAATTGGTCCATTAACACTCTGCTAACCATAGCTTGTGTTTACTCGCGTTAGAGTTGTTCGTTTTGTGCCGGTTTGGATGTGTGGAACCTTCGATTAACCATCACCCTTTACCCCTCAATCAACATATAAGTCAGGAGTTTCCCATGTCCTTTGTCGCCCATGCGCGCGTTGTAAAATTTGCGGCCATCTTTTGTGTGGCCTTTGGAATGGCAGCCTGTTCCAAAAACCCCGATGATGCCAATGGTGGCCTTGGGGGCGGAATTGGTGGCGCTGGTGGCATTGGCGCAGGCGTAGGCAGTGCCACACCGGGCAGCGCACAGGATTTCGTCGTCAATGTTGGCGATCGCGTTTTCTTTGAAACAGATTCGACCGAGCTGACCAGTGCCGGACAGGCAACGCTTGACAAGCAGGCGCAATGGTTGTCGCAATATCCCAGCTATTCCTTCACCGTTGAAGGCCATGCGGATGAGCGCGGCACGCGCGAATATAATTTCGCGCTTGGCTCAAAGCGCGCCGAATCGACCAAGAATTATCTTGTCGCCCGCGGCATTGCCTCAAATCGCATCAAGACCATTTCCTATGGCAAGGAGCGTCCGGTGGCGGTGTGCAATGACATTTCCTGCTGGTCGCAGAATCGCCGCGCCGTCACAGTTCTGGCTGGCGGCAATTCCTGATCAGGGCTTGCAGATTTGAGCTTTTATAAACCGACGCGCCTTGCGCGTCGGTTTTTGTTTGGCCCCACCATCTCATTTTGGTCGAAATGGCCAATCATGCTAATCTGACAATGTTCAAAGGACTTGTGAGCAATGGCTAGATTTTCACATAAAGTTGCGATGGCTCTGGCTGGCGCAAGCCTGTTGGGCGTCCCTGCTCTGGCGCAAAATTCCGGCCTGCCACCAGGCACTATTCCCGGTGGCGATGGGCGGATCTTTCCCTCACAGACGCAGGATAATGCCAGCTTGCTCTTGCGCATTGATCGGCTGGAAAACCAATTGCGCAGCCAGACGGGACAGATGGAGCAAATGCAATTCCAAATGCGCAAGCTTGAAGATCAATTGCGTAAATTCCAGCAGGATGTCGATTTTCGCTTTCAAGATTCCAGCAGTGCCAAGCCTGCAACGCCCGCTGCCAAAACTGCACCTGCTCCGCAAACCTCTACGCCACAAAAACGCGGCGATGCCTTCGATCCCAAAGCTCAACCCGATGCCCCGGGTGCGCCCAGAAGTCTGGGTACTCTGGCAGCCGCCGCTCCCAATCTAACCGGCCCCCTGGGTGGCGCCAATGAAGAGATGAGCGAAGAGGAAGACAATTCTGGCGCGCCCATTGATCTTTCTCCCCGCACGCCAAACGGTGCGCGCAGCCCAGCTAATCGAGATGCTGGCCAAAATCCAAATTCAGCCGTGCAAACGATGGCCGCACTTCCTGCGGTAAAAGGACCGAGCGAGGAATATGCCAGCGCCTTGAATGCTTATAAAGCCAATCAATGGGAAGAGGCTGAACTTGGCCTGCAGGCCTTTATTCGCAAATATCCCAAAGACCAGCTGGTGCCCGAAGCAATTTTCTATCTGGGTGAGAGCTATACAAAGCGCAATCGTCATCGCGAGGCGGCAGAAAACTATCTGAAGGTCTCTACCGATTTTACCAAAGCCGCGCGTGCACCTGAGGCCATGGTGAAATTGGGATTTGCGCTTGAGCAATTGAACCTCAAAGAACAAGCCTGCGCAACATTTGGTGAAGTGGGCCGCAAATTTCCCAGCGCTAATGCCACTCTGCGCGCGCAGGCTGATCGCGAGTTCAAACGCTATCAATGCTAGACTCCAGCTCCTTACTCACCAGGGCTGAGGCAGATTTAGCCTGCTGCACCAAAGCCCATTCTATTCTGATTGCAGTTTCAGGCGGGCCGGATTCAATGGCACTACTGCGCCTTGTGGCGCATTGGGCGCAAGCATCCAATCGCCCAAAAGTGTTTGCCGCAACCGTTGATCACGCCTTGCGCGACACATCTCAGGACGAAGCCCGTCAGGTCGCAGCCTGGTGCGCGCCCCTGCAGATTGATCATGCCATTCTGACCTGGGCTGGAGCAAAGCCAAAGAGCCGGATTCAGGAAATGGCCCGAGCAGCTCGTTATGATCTGCTGATCGCGCATGCACAGACAATGGGCTGCGATATGCTTTTAACTGCCCATCATGGCGATGATCAGGCCGAGACGATTTTGTTTCGTCTTTTACGCGGATCTGGCATTGCCGGTCTGGCGGGCATGGCCCCCGAGATCATGCGCGGAGGCATTCGCCACTTCAGGCCCTTGCTGACATGGAGCAAATCTGAGCTGATCAAGCTGTGTGAGGATCTGGGACAGAATTTCATCCGCGACCCTTCCAACCAGAACCCAAGCTTTGCGCGTACAAGATTGCGAAACCTGTTACCCGATTTGGCTCGGGAGGGGCTTGAACGGGACGGATTTGCCCGTCTGGCCTCGCGCGCCCGCAGGGCCGAGGAAGCGCTGGATCAGGTCGCACAGGCAAGATTTGATCATCTGCACACTATCGACCCCTCGGGATATGTGACTTTGGATGGATTGAGCTGGCTTGAGGAGCCCGAGGAGATCCGCATTCGGCTGATCGGCCTGGCGCTGATCCGCACCAAAGGGTCGAGCCCTAAGCCCGATCCCATCGCCAGACTGGAGCAGATCGAGACCCTCAATGGGCTGCTGGAGCAGGCCCTGATCAAAGGTGAGGCATTTCGACAAACTCTTGGCGGTTGCCTGATCAGCTGCAGCATTGACAAAAGGCTGGCTATTCAGCACGAGCCCCCAAGACGGCGACCAAGCTCGGCTGCAACAGCAAAGCCGGACTGACGGACCCGCTATAGGGATAGTGGAATTCCTTAAATCCCTTCTGAGATGATTTGTGACTTCTTCCCTTGGCAAAGGGGACGGGGACCCCTAAATTAACTCAAACAGGGACATGGCTTTCGTTTCCTTATGCACGAAGCTGACCCCTGGTAAGGACCGCAATGAACCCCAATGTTCGGAATTTTGCCCTCTGGGTTATCATTTTCCTGCTAGTTGTCGCTTTGGTCATGCTGTTCCAGAATCCTGGACAGAGAACCCAGACAGCAGAAATCCCATTTAGCCAGCTCTTGATGGATGTGGATCAAGGCCGTGTGCGCAATGTGACAATTGCCGGCCATGAAGTGACGGGCAATTACACGGATGGCCGGGCCTTCTCGACCTATGCCCCGAATGATCCGTCGCTGGTCCAGAATCTCTACAAAAAGAATGTATCGATCACGGCCCGCCCGCCTTCAGAGGGCAATTCTTGGCTGGCCACTTTGTTGGTCAATGGCCTGCCCTTGATCGCCTTCCTCGGCGTGTGGATTTTCCTGTCGCGCCAGATGCAGGGCGGGGCCGGCGGCCGCGCGATGGG
>OMIJ01000024.1 GCA_900299065.1 Hyphomicrobiales bacterium | reverse complement strand
TTTTTCAAGCAGAAGACGGCATACGAGATAGCGTAGCGTCTCGTGGGCTCGGAGATGTGTATAAGAGACAGGACCAAAGGCATCAAGCGCGACAATCATGCCAGCAAGACCGAGCATGGTTGTCACGGCAATCGCTGTGCCATAAAGGCCGCCGAGCTGATAGGTGGAGATAATGCCGCCGACAATCACCAGAGCCGGGAGCGCTGTCGATTCCAGCGAGACTGCCAGACCCTGAATGACATTCGTGCCATGGCCTGTCACTGAGGCTTGCGCGATCGAGACAACCGGACGCTTGCCAGTGCCTGTGTAATATTCAGTGATCCAAACAATGAGGCCCGTCACGACAAGACCGACAAGTCCGCAGATGAACAGGTTTGAGCCTGTGATCGACTGACCGGCAACCTTACCAATTTCGCCCCAGCCAATGACGGTCTGAGTGGAGATGGCAAGACCTGCAACCGACAGCACGCCAGTGGCAATCAGCCCCTTGTAGAGCGCGCCCATGATCGAATTGTCAGAGCCCAGCTTGACGAAATATGTGCCAATAATCGAGGTGACGATGCAAGTAGCGCAAATGGCCAGCGGATACATCAGTGAATTGGCAAGAGCTGCACCCTGGCCAGCAAAGAAGATCGCGCCCAAAACCATTGTGGCGACGACTGTCACCGCATAGGTCTCGAAAAGATCGGCCGCCATGCCGGCGCAATCGCCAACGTTATCGCCGACATTGTCAGCAATCGTAGCAGGGTTACGCGGATCATCTTCAGGAATGCCAGCCTCGACCTTACCGACGAGATCGGCGCCCACGTCAGCACCTTTGGTAAAGATGCCGCCGCCCAGACGGGCAAAGATGGAGATAAGCGAAGCGCCAAAGCCGAGAGCCACCAGCGCATCAATGATGGTGCGCATCTGCACGGGATCTTCGAGCTTCAAGCCCTGCGGGCCAGTGAGGATCCAGTAATAGACAGCTACGCCCAGGAGAGCGAGACCAGCAACCAGCAGGCCTGTAATCGCACCTGCCTTGAAGGCAATGTCGAGACCAGCTGCCAGAGACTGGGCTGCGGCCTGAGCTGTGCGCACATTGGCACGCACCGAGACATTCATGCCGATAAAGCCAGCGGCGCCGGACAGAACCGCGCCAATCAAAAAGCCAATGGCGACCTCCTTGCCCAGCAAAGCTGCCAGCAAGATGAAGATCACAGCACCGACGATCGCAATCGCCGAATATTGGCGGCGCAAATAAGCCTGAGCGCCTTCCGCCACAGCGTCAGAAATTTCCTGCATGCGCTGTGAGCCCGCATCAGCTTTCATCAATGCCGAGGCTGTCACTGCCCCATAGATGACTGACAAAAGGCCACCCAAAATGATTAGCCAGATAGAATTCATGGAGGTCCGCCCCTCTCGTGTTATTGCGCTATATTTGTTGTGTCATTTACCGCAGAAATCCGGCTAGGCCGATTCTTCGGAAACTCTGCCCGATCCTGAAGGGACCGTACGTTCGCCCGTCTTGCCAGAAACAGACGCCCCCGGCAATCAGGACATCGGGCAATAGCCCGCTCCAGACCGATTTGTCCAGTGGTGAGCGCCTTGATGTACCAAAATGAACCAGCAAAACGGGCTTAAATCGAGAAGAAACTCAACCTTAGGCTTAAAAATAGCGCTCGCAACATTTTCACGGGTGATTTTCAGGTGATTGAATAACGACTCACCAAGCCTGAAACTGTCTGGTATTCTCATCCAGGTAAGGCTAATTTTTGAAGGAGGAATTCAAATGTCCGCTGACCAGCCTGTCAAAGCCCCCGGATTTGCGACCCTCGCCGTTCATGCTGGAGCCCAGCCAGATCCCACGACAAAAGCTCGAACGACGCCAATTTATCAGACCGCCTCTTTCGTCTTTGATGATGTGGACCACGCCGCCTCCCTGTTTGGCTTGCAGGCCTTTGGCAATATCTACACTCGCATTACCAATCCCACGACTGGCGTCTTTGAAGAACGTGTAGCAGCCTTGGAGGGCGGCACGGCTGCCTTGGGCGTAGCCTCCGGCCATGCGGCAGAATTTCTGACCTTCCATACCTTGATGCAATCGGGCGATGAATTCATTGCCTCTAACAAGCTCTATGGTGGCTCGATCAACCAGTTCAATCATTCCTATAAGAACTTCGGCTGGACCCCGAAATGGGCCGATCCGGATGATCTGGGCTCCTTTGAAGCAGCCATAACCCCGCGCACCAAGGCCATTTTCATAGAATCTCTCGCCAATCCTGGTGGCATTGTGTGCGATATAGAAGCCATTGCCCGCATTGCCCGTCAGGCCCGTGTGCCGCTGATTGTCGATAATACATTGGCAACCCCCTATCTCACCCGCCCCTTTGAACATGGCGCGGATATTGTGGTGCATTCGGCAACCAAATTCCTCGGCGGGCATGGCAATTCGATTGGTGGCGTGATCGTCGATGGCGGCTCATTCGATTGGCTGGCGGATAATCGCTATCCCATGCTCAGCAGCCCCAGACCGGAATATAATGGCATGGTGTTGGGCCAGACCTTTGGCAATTTCGCCTTTGCCATCGCCTGCCGGGTTTTAGGCCTGCGCGATCTTGGCCCGGCTTTATCGCCTTTCAATTCCTTCATGTTCCTGACCGGGATCGAGACCCTGCCGCTGCGTATGCAGCGCCATTGCGACAATGCGCTGGCCATTGCCCAGCACCTGTCCAAACACGATAAGGTGAAATGGGTCAGCTATGCCGGCCTGCCCGGCGACCGCTACCACCAATTAGCGCGTAAATATTGCCCGAAGGGAGCGGGAGGCGTTTTCACCTTCGGACTCAAAGGCGGCTATGATGCGGGACTGGCTCTGGTCAAAAACCTCAAGCTGTTCTCCCATGTCGCCAATGTGGGGGATACAAGATCGCTCGTCATCCATCCCGCCTCGACGACCCATCGCCAATTATCAGACGCACAGAAACAGACAGCCGGTGCCGGCCCCGATGTCGTGCGATTATCGGTTGGCATTGAAGATGTCGCCGATCTGATTGCCGATCTCGATCAGGCTCTTGCAATAGGATAAGATCTCACAAAGCACATGAAGAAAATATCATAATATACTGTTTATTATGATATTAATACATTAACTTCATGTATCACTCAGGCTCGATACGGGGTTAGTCTGCGCGCATGCACAATGCTCATGCCCAAAACCAGCAAGGCGAAGGCTTGATGGGTGAGTGCCGGATGGAGGGGAATACGCCCCTCCGGCATGACCAGCAGCAGGGTGACAATACCGAGCCCGATCTGGCAGGTGACCAGAGCCAATAGAGCCAATGCACGGCGGAAGGCGGAGCGGTCAGCTCCTATACGCCAGACATCCCATGCATGAACCAGCACGAAGATGAACACACCATAGGCCAGCATGCGATGATCGAATTGCACAGTGGTGACATTCTCGAACAGATTGAGCCAAGCGGGATCCAATTGCAGCAAATGATCTAGCGGCGGGATAAAACGCCCATCCATCAGCGGCCAGCTATTATAGGTCAGGCCTGCCCGCAGACCTGCCACCAGAGCGCCCAGACAGATTTGCAGTAACACAAGAAGCAAAAGCCAATAAGCGCTCCATCGCAAACGCTTATGCTGCATAGTTGAGGTTTTGGATTTAAGTCCTGTGGCAATCCAGACAAGGCAAGTAAAGGTAATAGAGGCCAGCAATAAATGCGTCGCCAGCCGCTCAGGGGCAACTTCGACACGTCCCGAAAGGCCTGATTTGACCATCCACCAGCCGACCGCACCCTGTAAACCGCCAAGTGCCAGAACACCCAAAAGACTGAGCGCCAGAGAGCGATTGAGATAACCTTTCAGCCAGAACCAGAGCAAAGGCAGAGCGAAAACGAGCCCGATCAGCCGGCCCAGCAGCCTGTGGCCCCACTCCCAGTAGAAGATG
Source organism: Hyphomicrobiales bacterium (assembly GCA_900299065.1). Taxonomy (GTDB): domain Bacteria; phylum Pseudomonadota; class Alphaproteobacteria; order Rhizobiales; family Beijerinckiaceae; genus Terripilifer. The sequence continues at coordinate 25 of OMIJ01000024.1, read as the reverse complement.
AATTTGAACCTTGCCAAATCCATAT
>OMIJ01000023.1 GCA_900299065.1 Hyphomicrobiales bacterium | reverse complement strand
TCTGAGCGTGCGCCTGTTCAACCGCACGACCCGCAAGCTGGCCTTAAGCGAGCAAGGCCAAGTATTTTTTGAACAAGCTCAAAAAATCATGCGAGAGATCGATGACGCAGAGGCGCAATTGCGCCAGGCGACCACAGCCACGGTTGGGACAGTGCGCATCGTTGTGCCCTTTTTATTTGGCCGCCTGACCCTCGTGCCCCATTTGGATAAATTTTATGCGAAATATCCGGATGTGAAGCTGCAGATTCATTTCAGCGACAGGCCAGTTGACCTTATCGAATCTGGCTTTGATTGCGGCGTCCATACTGGAGATATGACCGATTCAGGATCCATTCGTCGCCAGTTGACTAAGGGGCCTTTAATCACCGCGGCTGCGCCAACTTATCTGGCTCACTATGGCACGCCCAAAACGCCTGAAGATCTTTATAATCATAATTGTCTTCATGGCCGCTTTGGCCTGGATTGGTCCTTTCGATCCGCACAGGGAACTAGGCAAAAGATCCGCGTGAATGGCAATCTGGCTGTCTATAATGGAGATGCCTTGCGTGAAGCAGCGGTTTTAGGCCTCGGTATTGTTCAACAAACCTATTGGGCTCTCCAGCATGATCTCAAACAAGGATCGCTGATCCAGATTTTGAAAGATTATGCCATAGAGGGTCCTTCCATATCCGTCATTTATCCAGCCCGCCGCCATTTGCCAGCCCGCGTGCGCGCCGTGATCACCTTTTTAACCGAGATCACCTCGGTCAATACTAACACTTTAAAGACCCCTTCCCTGCCAAAGAAAGCAGCTGAACCCAAGCCATCGCGACAAGCCCGGGCTCATAAATAAAGCCACGATTTATGACTAATTTTCATGAGTCATGTTCCATTCCTTATCTGTAGAGACATCGACGAATGGATTAAAAGCAGGCATTCACTGAGTATCCGTCATGTCAAAGCCTGCAAACAGCGCGCAACTCACGGGGGCAATTCCTGGCCATACTGCCAAGATGAATAGTCGCGAGTACAGAGCTGCCATGTCTACCTTCGCAACAGGCGTTGCCATTGTGACCACCAAACAAAATGGCGAGCTCCATGGCATGACCATTAATTCCCTGACCTCTGTCTCGCTGGAACCATGCCAATTGTTATTCTGCGCAAATCTTGGCAGCGTGACGGGACAAGCCATCAAAGACCGCGGTCTCTTTGCCGTTAATATCATGGCGCATGGCCAAAAGCAGATTGCCCAGACCTTTGCCCATTATCAAGCTGATCGGTTTGAGACCTCGCCTTATCATCTGCATGCGCTTGACCTGCCCATCTTTGATCAGGCTCTTGCAGCAATGATCTGCCGCATAGATCAGATCCTCAGCAGCGGCGATCATGAGATCTTTATCGGCAATGTTGTCAACTGCGTAATCAATCCCGGAGAACCCTTGGTGTATTTCGCCAGTCGCTTTGCCAGTCTGGCAGCACATACCTGACTCTTCAGTTTCCATCCCACGAGGCTTGCATGTATTCAAACAGCCAGTTTTTCATCAATGGCGCATGGCAGAATGCGCTCAATGGCGCCACTTTGCCCGTGATCAATCCAGCTACAGAAGAAGAGATTGGCACTCTTCCCAAGGCTGATATTGACGATCTCAATCTTGCGATTGAATCTGCAGACACAGGCTTTCACATCTGGAAAAAGACATCCGCTTATGATCGCAGCCGGATCATGCGTAAAGCCGCTCAACTGCTACGCGAGCGCGCCGATCAGATTGCACCCATTATGACTATGGAACAGGGTAAACCTGTGAACGAGGCTCGCATGGAGGCTTTGTCCTGTGCGGATGTGATTGATTGGTTCGCCGAAGAATCCCGCCGGACTTATGGCCGCATCATTCCAGGGCGCGCAGATCGCGTGCGGCAATTGGTGATCCGCGAACCAGTGGGCATAGTCGCTGCCTTTTCACCCTGGAATTTTCCTATCAATCAATCCGTGCGCAAAATCTCCGCCGCCCTTGCGGCAGGCTGCTCCATCATTGTCAAAGGACCCGAGGAAACACCACGATCCTGCGCCATGCTGGTGGCATGTTTTGCTGATGCAGGCGTGCCAGCCGGTGTCGTCAATCTTGTCTTTGGTATTCCAGCCCAGATTTCGGAATATTTGATCGCTCACCCCAAGATCGCGAAAATCTCTTTCACAGGCTCCACTGCAGTGGGCAAGCAATTGGCGGCTCTCGCAGGCTTGCATATGAAACGTGCCACGATGGAATTGGGCGGACATGCCCCCGTCATCATTTGCGATGATTCAGATATTCCACGCGCGGCTCAGATCATGGCAGCATCCAAATTCAGAAATGCCGGACAAGTCTGCGTCTCGCCCACCCGTTTTCTTGTGCAGGACAAGGTCTTTTCACAATTTCGTGATTTGTTTGTCCAACATGGTCAAGCCATCAAGGTTGGCAATGGCCTCGAAGAGGGCGTGACAATGGGACCCCTCGCTCATGCAAGGCGCATGGATGCCATGAATGATCTTATCGCCGATGCGCGCCAATCAGGCGCGAATGTCGCTCTTGGCGGCAATCGCAAAGGCAATAAGGGCTATTTCTTCGAGCCAACTGTTCTCACTAATGTGCCAAAAACTGCACGCATCATGAACGAAGAGCCATTTGGACCTATCGCTCTTATGAATCCCTTCAGCCATATTGAAGAGGCTATAACAGAGGCCAATCGTCTGCCCTATGGACTGGCCGCCTATGCCTTCACCTCTTCAGAGAAAACAGTCACGACCCTCGCCGATAATGTTGAATCGGGCATGCTCACGATCAATCATCTGGGCCTTGCCCTTCCCGAAGTGCCCTTTGGCGGGATCAAGGATTCTGGTTATGGCACAGAGGGCGGAGCAGATGCGCTTGAGCCCTATCTCATCTCCAAATACGTCACCCATATGAGCATTTGAATCCTCTCATTGTTAAGAGTCACGGATTTGCGCGAATTAAACTCAGGACAAAGACCCAATGATAATTGACACACATGTTCACCCAATAGCTGATAACAGGACACTCTATCCTCGGATCAGGGACTTAGAAAACAAGTCCGATATGCGCACTGTGCATGATCTCGGTCAGCCGGAATGGCCGGCTTTTGCTCTGACAGAAATGCTGGAAACGATGGATGCCTGTGGAATTGCCAAAGCAACATTGGTCCAAGCCTATTACACCTATCATCATGACAATCGCTATGTGATCGATTTGACCGCTGCTCATCCCGAGCGTTTCGTTGCCGTCTGCGTTCTTGATGAACTCGACCCTGCAACACCTGATCATCTTAGCGTTCTTGTCGCCAATCATCGCGTGCGAGGCTGGCGCATCATGGGTAATAAGCCCAAAGGTTTTTTCACCGATCCGCGCACCTTCCCTCTTTGGAAGCGAGCTCAAAGCCTGAATATTCCGATATGCCTTGGCTCTCGCTATAATGAGCTGCCAGATTTGATGGAGCCATTAAAGCGTGAGACACAAGTACCCATTGCGATTGAGCACACCTGGGGCATGAAAATCGAAGCACCCTTCAAAGACTATGCAAAACCCTTGCTGGATCTGGCCAATATGCCTCATGTGCATCTCAAAATTGCTGCACCAATCTCCTTTAGCCTGAGAGAAGCTGGCCTGAGTGCAAAAGAAGTCTACGGCACCCTGATCGAGGCCTTTGGTGTAGATCGCCTGATGTGGGGCTCAAATTATCCCGCCAATTGGCACAAGCATGGCAAAGTGGCTGAACGCGTCCAGATGATGCGAGATGATCTTGCCTTCCTGAACAAAGATGAGCAGGAAAAGATTCTGGGTCGCAATGCCCAAAACATCTGGCCAGACTTGAAATGAGCTTTACGAAGCGATGCTTCTGTTCCATTCTGATCAAGGTCTGATCAGTAATCAAACGTCAAATGCATTTGCGATTGTCACTTGCGGCCAGCGACAATCGCCTTCAAATCAATAAATCGATCCCATTGAGGAGGAAGTCATGAAAACAGCTAATTTGGTTTCAAGACGCAGCATGATCCGCACAAGCGGTAAAACTCTACTCGCCTGCGGCAGTCTCGCCTCTGGTCTCATTCCTTCAAGCCGCGGATTTGCGG
>OMIJ01000022.1 GCA_900299065.1 Hyphomicrobiales bacterium | reverse complement strand
TGAAACAGGCAAGACCGCAAAGCCGCGTTGGCCTTCTGCCACCACAAGGCCATCGGCCGCAAGACGCGATAAAGTTTCGCGCAAAGTGTTAACACTCACGCCATAGGCTTTACTTAAATGTTCGAGTTTGAGTTTTGCAGCGGGCGGCAAAGCGCCAAGGATAATGTCTTGGCGAATGCGCTCATGCAGGGCTTCGGTCAAAGTGGCGGCGGAGCCCTCTGTCTCAAAACTTGCCAGTTCAAAAGTCATGCGCACAGGCCCTTCATGTCATGGGCATAAGCGCTGGGCCGGTAGATCAAATATCAGTGCCCAGCTTGCCAGCTGCCCCAAGAACATACTATACAATACAGAATATAGGAGATTTTTGAAATGCTCAAATGGTCGATTGCCACGGTCACAATGGGCGGTACGCTTGAGGCCAAGCTTGCCGCGGCAGCGCGGGCCGGCTTTCGCTCTATTGAAATTTTCGAAAATGACCTGACTTTTTTCTCCGGGCGTCCGCGCGATGTGCGCGCCATGACGCAAGATCTTGGGCTGGAGATCATCGCCTTTCAGCCCATGCGCGATTTTGAGGCCATGCCCGAGCCGCAGCGCAGCCGCAATTTTGAACGCGCCCGCCGCAAATTCGATCTGATGGAAGAGTTGGGCACGTCCTTATTATCGATTTGCTCCAGCGTTGCTGAAGATGTGATCGACGATCCTGCTCGTGTCGCCGCTGATCTTGGCGAATTGGCCGATCTGGCTGCCCAGCGCGGCTTCAAAATTGGTTATGAGGCTCTGGCTTGGGGTCGTTATGTGCATGATTGGATGCAGGCTTGGGACTGTGTGCGCATGGCCGATCGCCCCAATCTGGGCATTGTACTAGATTCCTTTCACGCTTGTGTGCGTAAAAACCCGCTTGCTCCCATTGCTGAAATCCCCGCTGATAAAATCGCGCTTGTACAAGTGGCCGATGCCCCCGCCATTGTGATGGATGCCATGTCGCTGAGCCGCCATCATCGCTGCTATCCCGGCCAGGGGGATTTCCCCATTGCTGATTATTTGGAAGCTGCATTGGCCACAGGCTATCGCGGGCCTATTTCATTGGAGATTTTCAACGATCAATTTCGCGGCGCACCTGCTGGCAATGTTGCGCGCGATGGCATGCGCTCCTTGCAGGTTGTTGCTGAATCCCTGGAGGCGCGTCGCGAGGCGCGTGGCGAGAAACCGCTCGCTTTAGCACCCGCTTTGCCAGCACCTGCGCAGATCAGCGGCATTGAATTTATCGAATTTGCCACCAGTCCGCATGAATCCGAAAAGCTCACCAATCTTCTTGAAGGGCTCGGCTTCATTCGCGTGGCACGTCACAAAACCAAGGATGTTGAACTCTATCGTCAAAACGACATTAACATTGTGGTCAATCGTGAGCAGGATGGCTTTTCTCATTACTTCTATCTGGTGCATGGCACATCGCTCTGTGCTGTGAGTTTGCGCTTTGACGATGCCAAGCGCGCCCTTGAGCGCGCCAATGCTTTGGGGGCCTCAACCTATTTTGGCCGCGTGGGCCCAGGAGAAGCTGTCATTCCCGCTGTGGGCGGTGTTGAAAACAGCCTGATCTATTTCATCAATGATCATCCCAAAGGGCGCTCCAATTGGGATCAGGATTTCATTTTTGAAGATCATCCAGCCCAGCAGGATCATCTCGATACAATCGATCATCTCTCCAATGTCGTGCGACGTTCGGAATTCCTGTCCTGGATCTTGTTTTATAAAACCATATTGGGATTCAGGGATGAGCCGCAGGTTGAATTGGCCGATCCTTATGGTGCATTTTTCAGTCGCGTCATTCGTTCACAAAATGGTTCGGTGCGCATTCCCCTCAATATTGCCGAAGGCGGCTCAACCGGCGTGTCACGTTTCATCGATTCTTCAGGTGGTGGCGGTATTCAGCAGATTGCGCTTTCCACCCATGATCTGTTTGGCTTTGTGGAACGCGCCCGCGCCCGCGGCGTCAAATTTTTGAACATTCCGGATAATTATTATGACGACATCGAGGCGCGCTATGATCTGCCAGAAGCGACGCTGGAGAAAATGCGCGAGTTGAAAATTCTCTATGATCGCAATGCCAGCGGAGAATTTTTTCATATTTACACCGCTATGTTTGAAGATCGGTTTTTCTTCGAAATTCTCGAGCGGCGCAATTATGATTTGTTTGGTGCTGCCAATACGCCCGTGCGTTTGGCCGCTCAGGCACGAGAGCAAGATCAGGCCATGCAGAACAGAATGCTCTTCGAGGGCTGATTACGTTAGTGCCGATTAAGTGCATGCCAGATTTTTGCTGGCGTATAAGGCATATCAAGTTCACGAATGCCTGAAGCGCGCAAGGCATCAATCACCGCATTGGCAATCGTTGGCACGGATCCTGTCGTCCCCGCTTCGCCAGCCCCCTTGGCGCCCAATGGATTATTAGGCGTTGGCATGGGGTGATCATGCAATTGAATATCGCCAATCGCATCAGCGCGCGGCATAGCATAATCCATGAAACTGCCGGTCAATAATTGGCCATTGTCATCATAGATGCATTCTTCATAGATCACTTCGCCGAGCCCCTGCATAATGCCGCCATGCATTTGCCCTTCTACAAGCGTGTGATTGATCACGCGCCCGCAATCATCCACACCAATATAGAGCGGCACTTCAATCATGCCTGTTTCAGGATCAATCTCGACTTCGCAGACATGCGCCCCGCTGGGGAAAGAGCGACCCTGCGGCGCGCTTTCTTGTGAATCAAGCGGATTGGCGCCGGGCACATCAAAGCGCTTGGCAATGTCAGCCAAGGTTACACTCAGATCTGTGCCGCGCACACGATAAGTGCCCGAGGCAAAGTCAATATCGTCAGCGGCAGCTTCCAAATGTTTGGCAGCAAGTTCCTTGCCTTTGCGCACAACTTCCTTGGCCGTATAGAGCAAGGCGCTGCCATGCGACATCAGCGAGCGCGAGCCAATCGTGCCATCACCAATGAGTTTGGGGCCATCAGGATCGCTGGCACGCAGAGTGATTGTCTCTGCCTCAAGACCGAGAATTTCAGCAACAACTTCGGGAAAGGCTGTTTCATGGCCCTGACCGGAATCCCCCGATAATGTATAGAGCGTGGGATTGCCTGATGAGCCAAATTTAATCGCCACTTCTTCCTTGGGCGCGCCGCCACCACCGGCGGGTTCAATAAACACGCAGCAGGAAATGCCGCGCAATTTCCCTCTTTGTGCCGCCTCTTTGCGCCTTTTCTCAAAACCAGCCCAATCAGAAAATTGTGCCGCTTTATTGATCAGGCCGACAGGATCACCCGTGTCATATTCAACGCCAATCGGATTTTTGTAAGGAAAGGCCTCGCGTGTAATCAGATTGCGCCGCCGCAATTCAACACGGTCCAGACCCATTTCTGCTGCCGCTTCATCAACGAGGCGCTCAACGAGATAAGACACATTGGGGCGCGCCGCGCCGCGATAGGCTGTTGTGGGCGTGGTATTGCTCAGAGCCAATTTGTGCAGTCCATGCATCGCGGGAATGGTGTAGAGATTGACTGAATGGCCAGCAGGCGGCAGCGTATTGATGAATGCGCCTGCACCAGAGAGATAAGCGCCGCAATTGACAAACCAGCGATGGCGAATGGCGAGAAATTTGCCATCCTTATCCAGCGCCAATTCGCCTGCCATGCGGGCCCCGCGGCCATGATGATCGCTGATGATGGTCTCGCTACGCGTGCCCACCCATTTGACAGGACGCCCGATAATTTTGGCTGCCAGCAGAACCGAGCAATATTCTGTATAGGCCTCGCTGCGCACACCAAAGCCACCGCCCACATCAAGTGCATGAACCCGCAGCTTGTCGGCAGGCACGCCTGTGCCTCCGCTCAATGAGGCAACCATCAGCGACATGCCCTGCGTGGGCGCGTAAATGTCGAACATGCCTGTGGCCGCGTCATAAGTCGCGCTGCAGGCCTTGGGCTCCATCGGTGCGCCAACAAGGCGCGGCATATCAACTTCAATTTTGGTGATATGTGCGGCCTTGGCAAAGGCCTCATCTGTGGCCTGCTGATTGCCATATTCATATTCAAAACAGAAATTGCCGGGCACATTGGCATAAAGTTCGGGCGCACCGGGTGCGAGCGCGGCGCGCGCATCCACCACAGCTGGCAGATCCTGATAATCCACCTCTATGAGTTCAGCCGCCTGTTGCGCAAT
>OMIJ01000021.1 GCA_900299065.1 Hyphomicrobiales bacterium | reverse complement strand
GCAAAGGTCGCAAGTTCGAATCGTGACGGGTGCGCCAGTCTTATCAACTCATTAACAGAAAATTGCGCTCCTGCTTTTGGCGGCGACGAACATGCCTCACACATAATCGATCGGGCGCGCAGCCTCCGTGCTGCTGTTTTAGACTGCGCCCTCAACTAGATTGCTCAACTCAAGTCAAGCCCGTCACTCGTTTCAAGATCGAGCTCGCCTGGCCGTCGGATTTCTCTGCGGCCCAGACCACATATTGATCCGGCCGCACGAGCACGAGGGCTGCCTCGTAAGCCTCGCGCCCCTGAGTGCGTGAATCACGGATAATTTTGAGCGGGACGCCAAGATTGCGAGCCGCTTTGTCAAAGTCCTGCAGATCAATTTCATCTGCATCGAAGGCCAAAAGGGTGAAATCTGTGCCGAGTTCCACGAATGTGCTAAGCCCCGATGTCAGATTGACTGGCGCCAGATGATGGCCGGGACGGGCCTTGACCATATGAACGCCATGCGCTGAATTTGTGCCACCTGGCGGGCCGAAGATGACTGGAGAGGCTTCGTAATTGGGCTCATATTGCTGAAAGCGTGAGCCAATGTCCGTTTCTCGCGCCTTCCAAGCAGCCTCGAATTCCGCAACATCTTTCGCGGGATTGTAGCGATGCAGAAATTCCCCGTCGCGCTTGATCCGCGCGGTGATGAAATCTTCGGCTGTTTCCCAGAATACAGGGCGGCGCTCATGACTATAGCTTTCAAGTAAAGCAGCAGAGCCCCAGCCTTGCAGGTTTGCAGCAAGTTTCCAGCCCAAATTGACAATATCCTCGAGGCCATTGTTCAGGCCAAATCCTCCATAGGGCGGATGGCTATGGGCCGCATCTCCCGCAATGAAAATACGTCCGCGTTGATAGTCTGCCGCAACAGCGACGCGCATGTTCCAGAAGCCGCAATATTCGAAATCGCAGGTGCAATCGAAGCCCGTCGCCTGACGAATGAGTGCGAGCGCGTCAAATGTTTCAATCTTGGACTCATTGGGTATAGGCGCGTGAAAGAACCAACCGTCAGGCACGTCGATGCGACCGAAAAATTGCCAATAGCCATTGAGCTCCGGGCGTAAGACACGATAGGTTGAGCGTTCGGGAAAACGCCCAAGTTTTTCGTTCAAATCTTTTGACCGAAAAACCGCCAGCAGCATTCTCTGTTCATAATCCAGCTTTGTACGCTCTATGCCAATTTGCGAACGCACGTTTGAATGCGCACCATCGCACCCAACCAGATAATCGCATTCCAGAACTTCTGTTGTCTTACCATCCGCAGTGGAGACAGACACACGAACGCTGGTCGCATCCTGAGAAATATCGCCGGCAACCCAGCCATAGCGTGCATCCACACTGGGGAAATCTGAAAGACGCCGCCGCAGCACCATTTCAGTTTGATATTGCGGCAGGCGCTCATTGTCCTGACTATAGAATTGTCGCACAACTTCACGCCCAGCAGGCGCATGCCAATATTGGCTCATCAGATTGCCATATGCAGTCAGTTCGCCAATTGCATAGCCAGACGGCATGAGACGTGCGGCGCGAATGTCAGGTTCAACACCCCAATTAGCAAAGTGCTCCAGCGTGCGCTGGGTCAGATTTTGTCCTTTGGGAATGCGCCCCAGTTCAGTGCGCGGCTCTATCACCGCGCATGAAATTCCGCGCCTCCCCAATTCGATCGCTAGGCCAATGCCTACCGGCCCGCCACCTACGATGACAATCTGATATTTCTTGGCCAAGTGAATATTCTCCTATGCGATGAGAGAAGATGAGATTTAGCGTGCGCCTTCGGCAATTTCACGTGCTCGAGACACAACAGCTTCCGGGCTTGCATAGACTCGCGCCAGAATCTGCGCAATCTCATCGCCCGATACGGGATCGACCTCCAGCGCTTGCTTTTCAGCTTCAGCGCGATAGTCGGGATCAGACATAGTTTCCAAAAAAGCGTTGCGCAGCGCCGTAATACGCTCTGCAGGAACGCCCGTGGGCGCAGCGATTGGCCAGGCGATTGGCAAACGCGCGATAAAAAGCTCAAGCAATTGTCGGTCGGCATCATTGCTGGCGAGATCGAGCGCCGATGCAACATTGGGCAAATCAGGTGCCTTGGACAGACCAAATTGCAGCAAAACCCTTACTTTGTTTTCTGCGATCCAAGCTGGGCGCACTGTTTTCAGAAAGCCCCATGACAGACCTGCCATGCCATCGACCTCGCCACGATCCATTGCCAGCAAGGCTTCGGGCGCGCCCGGATAGCCGGTGACGAGTTTCAGCTTTGTGCCGAGAACGGAATTCATCATCAGAGGAAAAGTTCCTGTATCGGCGCCGCCTCCCGTTGCGGCAACGATCATTTCACGTGACTTCAAGTCATCGAATGTTTTGAACGGCAAATCGGAGCGCACAAATACAACATTGGTTTCACGGCTTGGGCTCCCTATCCAGTTCAGAGCGCGCGCATCGAACTGGGCGCTCTTATTGCCCATCAGGGGCTCGAATATCACGCCGCGCGAAAAAGAGGCGAGAGCCGTTCCATCTTTCGCGGCCAAATTGGCCAAATGGTTGATGGCTGCGAGGCTGCCAGCGCCCGGCATGTTCTGAATGACAACTTTCGGCTTGCCTGGAATATGATCGCCCATGAAACGTGCAACGGCGCGTGCGTTAAGATCATAGCCACCCCCGGGAGTGAATCCAACCACAAGCGTGATGGTCTTTCCCTTATAGAAGCTTTCGACGCTTGGAGACTGGGCAGTTGCTGGCGCTGTGAAGCCAGCAAGCATGGCGGCGCCTGCGACAATAAGGGAGCGAAAACGGGTCTTCGAAAATGCTGACATAATGACCATGGGCTAACATCTCCTGAATTTGGATTCTCAATTTCACGAATCATATTTTGAACTATTGGTCAGCCCCATGAGGTGATCCAGCCTTATGTTAGTTGATGGAGGGGTTTGACGCCAGCGCTGATCGGTCGGCGAGACCGGTCGATAGTGCCCGGCGGGCCTTTACGGAATCCCTGATACAGGCGGGTGACAGGCAGTGATGAGCCGGGCCGGTCAGGTGATCCTGCCCCGTCTGCCCAACAATATAGCGCCGGTATGACCTGACCACAAAGACTTTACGCAATTTGCTGGCCGCATATTCGTTTGAGGAGGCAGAACGCAAGAGAAGAGCAAACTTGCGTTGGTCTCATCCTCCAAGAGAGTCAGAACATGTGGCTCTTTATTATCTGCACGTATTAAGAAGCGATGGCTGCAGAGCTAGCAGGCATCAACCTTGATGTGTCTCTCCATCACTCTAACAATGATCGGCGTCGCTGTGTTCACACTCAGTTCAAAATTGGCAAACTGTAATTCCATATTCAGTGGTTTTGCTTGTCGGCCGGAATGATATTTGCAATCGCAGGCGGCGTCTGGCTCGGCCTTCATTTCGAATAGTCCCCGGAGACGCTTGCTTAATCGGGTTCATAATTTATATTCCCCCGCTACAAATCTTTGGGAGGATATATTTTGCTTGACTACGAGCCTCTAGCGCTATCGGCCGGCCCCTATCTGGATCTGCAATGTGACGGTGGGCCACGACTGATGGGCAGCGAATGCCTGGAATGTGGGCATCGGCTGTTTCCTGTAGCCGCCGTCTGTCCCAATTGCATGAGTGACCAGTTAAAACCTTTGCCGCTCAGTCGCGAAGGCAAAGTCTACAGCTTTACGGTGCTGCGTCAGGCGCCTCCTGGTTTTGATAGTCCCAGCATTATTTCCTATGTAGATCTTCGCGAAGGTGTGCGTGTTTTCACACATCTCGATATGCTGCCACATCAGGCTAAATGTGACATGGTCGTTCACCTGAAAGTCGTGGATCCGAAGATCGATAAATTTGGCCGTAAAGTTTTACAATTCAAATTTGCACCGATTGGAGGTGCTCAATGAGAAAAGTCTCGATTATTGGCACAGGCATGATGCGCTTTATGAAGCGTGATACTGTCAATATGGTTGACTTCGCATGGCCTGTTGTCAGATCGGCTATCCTTGAGGCGGGCGTTGATCCCAAATCTATTGGCGCAGCCTATTGCGGCTCTGCCGCCAGTGGTTCAATGCCAGGACAACGTGTACTCAAGCGCCTCGGCCTGACTGGCATACCCATCAGCAATGTCGAAGGTGCGTGTTCGTCAAGTGCCATTGCTTTGCGCCATGCAGCACTTGCCGTGGCAACCGGAGAATGTGACATTGCTCTGGCCTTTGGTGTCGATCAACTCAATCTGGCTGGCAAGACCCTTGTGCATCGAACGGAAGACTGGGATTTTGCCAATGGGCTGGCCATGCCTGGTCTTTATGCGATGCGGGCACAACGTTACATGCATGATTATGGTGTGACGATTGAGCAATTGACCAAGATTGCCGTTAAATCCAAAAAATATGGGGCCCTCAATCCCTGGGCCCATTTTCAGCAGGAAGTGACGCCCGAGCAGGTGATGAATGCGCGCATGGTGGCTGATCCCTTCACTGTGCTGCATTGTTGTCCGCGCAGCGATGGTGCATCGGCTGTGGTTGTTTGTGCGAGTGATATTGCCCATCGTTTTTCGTCCAAGCCTGTCCAGATCGTCGCCTCGATCCAGCGCTCGGGGAAGATGATGACGGGCTTTCGCGATATGACCATGCCTGAATCCACGCAGCGTGCGGCGCGCGAACTCTATGAACAGAGCGGACTTGGGCCGGAAGATATTGATATTTGCGAAGTGCATGATGCTTTCACGGTCAATGAACTTCTCTATTCGGATGCGCTTGGATTTTCGAAACCGGGCGAAGCGGTTCAATTGCTCGAAGATGGCGACTTCGATATTGGGGGCCGCATTCCTCTGAATATTAGCGGCGGGCTTGTGTCGCGCGGGCATCCCATTGGTCCGACCGGCATTGCCCAGATTGTCGAGATGACCTATCAATTGCAAGGTCGCGGCGATAAGCGACAAGTCGAAGGCGCAAAACTAGCGATGACACATGTGACAGGCGGCGGCGTTGCCGGTCTTGATCATGGCGCAGTTACCATCCACATATTGGGGGTCTAGGTGAGCGAAAGAACAGGACCGCTGTCGCACATACGTGTTCTCGACCTTACCGAATTTCTGGCTGGACCCTATGGAACACAGATTTTGGGTGATCTTGGAGCCGAGATCATCAAAATTGAATCGATCCATGGCGATTCTTCGCGCTCTGTCCCGCCGCATTTTGTGGCGGGATCGAGCACTTATTTCACCTGTATCAATCGCAATAAAAAATCGATTGTGGTCGATCTGAAATCTCCCGATGGCATAAAGGTCGTCCGTGATCTTGCGCTCAAATGTGATGTTCTGTTTGAAAATCGCCGCCCGGGTGTTCTGGCGCGCATGGGTCTCACCTATGAAGAGATCTCAAAAGACAATCCCGGTCTCGTCTGGTGTTCGGTCAGCGGCTTTGGTCAGGATGGGCCAGACCGCGATCATGCTGCCTATGATATGATTGTGCAGGCCATGTCGGGAGGCATGAGTCTGACAGGTGAGAAAGGTGGTCGCCCGGTGCGGGCGGGCGCGCCCATTGGCGATCTTGCGGCGGGAATGTATGGCGTGATCGGGGTTCTGGCTGCTCTCAATAAACGCAGCGTCACCGGACATGGCGATTGCATTGATGTTGCGATGCTGGATGTGCAGATTTCATTTCTGAACTATCAGGCAGCAAATTATTTACATTCTGGCAAAGTGCCTGGACGTCAGGGACGTGAGCATGATTCTCTACCAACCTATCGATGCTTTACAGCGCAAGATGGTGTCGAGATTGCGATCACTGCCAATACCGAAAAAATGTGGCAGGACATGTGCCGCGTTCTGGGTCTGGCCGATTTGATTAAGGATCCGCGTTTTCTGAGCGTTCCGGATCGTAATGCCCATAGAACAGAATTGATCGCAATTCTGGATCAGGCTTTCTCTCTGAAAGATGCTGCGAGCTGGGTCAAAGCCTTGCGCGATGTTGGCGTCCCTGTGGGCACAATCAACACTGTCGACAAGGCGCTTGCAGAGCCACAAGTGCACCATCGTAACATGATCCTTGAGCTGACAGGCGAGAGGCCGGACCAAAAGGCGCGCGTTGCTGGCAATCCCATCAAGCAAAAATATCATGAGAGAAAGCAGCACAAATTCCCGCCACGTCTGGGCGAAGATAGTGTGGACGTCATGTCTGAAATTTTAAATTATTCTTCAGATCAGATTGATGCTCTCATTCGCACCCATGCTGTCAGTTCACATGACAGCCTCATTGCAGCCAAAAGCACGCAACGGAAACCTTAATGTCTTCACGTCAAGATCCTCTCGCCGGTCAGGTTGCTCTCGTGACAGGTGGCTCACGCCGCATTGGCCGTGAGATTTGTTTACGTCTTGCGCGGGATGGAGCGGCGGTTGCAGTTAATGCCCGCGCGTCCCTGAGCGAGGCAGAACAGGTCGTTCAGGACATCGAAAAGGTTGGCGGACGCGCAATGATTGCTCTGGCCGATATTTCGGATGAAGCTGCAAATAAAGCCCTGATCGAGTCGATTATTCAGCGCTACGGGCGTTTGGATATTGTGGTGCATAATGCCGTCAATCGCGAACATGGCTCATTTGAGTCTCTGGATCTGGCGGCCTTTCGCGCGGCACAGGCGGTTGTCGTTGACGGGGCTTTCTTACTGGCTAAACATGCGGCCCCTGAATTGGTGAAAACGAAGGGTTCATTTGTTTTCATCTCTGGTGCAACAGCCTTTACTGGCGCCAAAGGCCCCGGAACGCCGACAGCAAAATCTGCTTTGGTCGGCCTGATGCGCTCCATCGCTGTGACCTATGGAGCCTTGGGCGTGAGAGCCAATCTCATTTCCCCCGGACGCATTGAAGCCGAGGAGGATGCAGAGGAGCGCAAAGCTGAATTATCGCGCGGGCGTCCTGATCATTTGATTCCCTTACGTCGCCCTGGACGGCCGCAGGAAATAGCCAATGTCGTTGCAGCGGTTGCGGGTCCCGATTTCAGCTATGTCACCGGACAAGTCATCCATGCCACCGGCGGATTCTTTATGGGATCGTGATATGAACGGGACGCGACTCGCATCTGACGCATCTCTCACGGCTCGGCTTGCAGCCTATGCCCTGCAGGCCATGCAACAGCCCTTACCTGAGCTTGTCATCGAGCGCGCGCAAATTCATCTTCTGGATACGATTGCCGCTATGGTCTCCGGCTCTCAATTGCCAGCCGGCATTGCGGCGCGCCAATTTGTAAAGGCTCAACGAGCGATCCCCGTTGCAGATGTTGTCGCCACAGGATTTAAAACATCGCCCATTGATGCAGCGCTCGCCAATGCCATGGCAGCCCATGCTGACGAGACAGATGATGCGCATCCCGCCTCGATCACACATCCAGGCTGCGCCGTCATCCCCGCGGCCTTGGCCATGGCTCAACAGATGGGCTCATCGGGACAGCAATTTTTACACGCGATAGTTCTGGGCTATGATCTGTGTGCCCGTTTTGGCATTGCTATGGGT
>OMIJ01000020.1 GCA_900299065.1 Hyphomicrobiales bacterium | reverse complement strand
TTCAGCCGAAAACACTTGGGCGATTGCACCATTGCGCCAGGACAGACGCCGCCTGGAGGGCTCCCAAAGCGGGCGCTCGTCATCCCCATGCACAGATAAAAGGCCCGATACACCTTCAATCATCACATCACGCACGGCAGCCGCCGTTTCTCCGATTAAAGCTATGCGCCCGACAGGCTCAATTGCTAATTGAGGCTCACCTAAAGCAATCGCTCTGATCCATTCTGCACCCGTGCGGGTTTTGCCTGCTCCGCGTCCACCCATAACAAGCCAAACTGTCCAGGGATGACCGCTTTGTGCGCGCACAGGTGGCCATTGATCTTCACGCGCCTGCAATTCCCATGTGGCCATAATTTTTTGAATCTCGTCAGCATTCCAATCCTGCAAGACCACATCAAGAAGATTGGCTGCGTCGCAATTCATCAAGCCGTCGCGCAAGCTCCGCACGCAAAGTGGCCAGGTCGCGGGCAGGTCTGGAAGCGGCTGCATGTGTCACCTGTCCTTGCTCGGATTTGTGATCCTGTGCAGTGGTTTCATATTTTCTCACCTCTCCGAGTGCTTTGAGCAAAGAAGCCAGAACTCTTGCATTGCGCTCGGCTCCGGGCGCATCGGCCGCATTCAACAGTTTTTGCATTTTAATGATCTCTCGTGTGAGAGCCCCTTGCAGGGTTTTGGTGATCTTGCCCGTATC
This sequence comes from Hyphomicrobiales bacterium, assembly GCA_900299065.1. Taxonomy (GTDB): domain Bacteria; phylum Pseudomonadota; class Alphaproteobacteria; order Rhizobiales; family Beijerinckiaceae; genus Terripilifer. The sequence goes on along the minus strand of OMIJ01000020.1, from coordinate 3,589 downwards.
AATGGTCTCATCAGATGCATGGGAAGAGGCCTCGGAGTCTCTGCGGTCTTGCAAATTGGGAGGCGTTTTTTTCCGCTCTGGAGTTTGCACATCCTCTTTTGTGCTTTTTGATTTAGGCCTGCCGCGCTGACGCAAGGGCCAGCCATGCGTCTTACGAAATTGATAAAAGCCTGCCTGCGTCAGTACAAGACGATGCGCCAGTTCCGTCAGAGTGCCCTTGCCTCCTTCATAATCCTCTCGCACCTGAGCCAATATATGCGGATCAAATGGGCTAAAGGACAAAAGGGCCTCCCGTGCAGAATCAGATGATCCTGTCGGCCAAGTGGAAAGTTTCACGGCGGTGTTGCGTGGAAATTTTGAGTGAAGGTTTTTAAAAAGAGGAAATGGATTGGACAGGCCTAAATTTCAAAATGCCCCTGGCGGGAGTTCGTCCAGCGCGTCAGCTCCATTTACAATTGTGGAGCATGCCGCAAAGCTAACTGACCAGCGTTCGCTTGTCAAGGATTATTTTCCTTAAAGGAATATTTTCTTTTCTTCAGAGGCAATGGACAGTTCGCCTGCAAAAGGCGACATAGTAAATTGAACCCGTTTAGCGCTCCTCACTCTTTGCGTCAGGCTCCTTATGTCCATTCTCTCGCTGGCTGCTTTGACCATTCTTGATGCTGGCCCTGCCGGACAGATCAAAGCCGCTGCTGCGGCAGGGTTTCAATCCGTGGGGCTGCGGCTCAATCCTTTATTGAAGAGTGATCCCGTAATTGCCGGCATTGGGGAGCGTGAACGCGAGATTGAGGAGCTGATCGCTCACTATAAAATGAAAGTGCTGGAAATAGGCGTCTTTCCCCTTATGCCGTCAACCGATCCAGAGGCCCTCAAGCCTGTGCTGGCGCTTAGTCAAAGATTGGGTGCGCGTTTTTTGGTCTGCCCGGTTGAAGATGCTGATCTGCAGCGCAGAGCTGCGACCTATTCACATTTGTGCGAATTGGCAGCTGCTTATGATCTCGACTGCCTGATCGAGTTCAATCCCTATAGTGCCTGTCCAAATCTGGTAGCCGCAATTGCGCTTGTTGCCTCATGTAAAGCTGCCAATAAGGGGCTTGTGATTGATGCTTTGCATCTGTCCCGCTCCGGCGGAGATCCTGAAGACTTGCACACAGTTGATCCCGACTGGCTCAAACTTGTGCATTTATGTGATGCCACGCCCAAGCCCGAGGGCTTGCGCAGTATAGAAGAGATGCGCGCAGAATCGCGCACTGCACGGCTGTTGCCCGGAGAAGGCTCGCTCTGGCTGAATCGCCTGATGGCAGCACTGCCCACTGATGTGGGGGTGAGCATTGAAGCCCCAAGTGCAAGAAATGCCCATTTATCTGCAACAGAACGCGCCAGCCTGGCCTTTGCTGCCAGCTCGGCTTTTCTGTCCTCTCGCTTCGCCAAATAAAAAAAGACCGGCACTTTGTGCCGGTTAGTTGGTTACAATCGGGGGGAACATGATTGCAGGGTATAATGTCTTGCCCCAAATGGGTTTTAGAATGACCAATTTGTGGCCAAATCTAGATTTATTTTTCCCGCCTGTTTGAGCTTTTAGGGCTGATTTTAGCCCTGCTTGTTGAGCTGGGCTTCGTTGAACCTGGCTTAGTTGAATCGGATTTGGCGGATTTTGGAATTTTCCCCGGCCAAGCGACAATGTAATCGATCACATCTTCAAAGGGGACTTCCTTCTCAAAGGCTTTGACGCGGCCATGCACCGAAATGCCTGCCTTTTGCACACTTAAAGGATCTTTCGAGATCAAAGGATGCCAGTCCATAAGATCCTTGCCCTCCGCAATCAGGCGATAGGCGCAGCTGGGCGGGAGCCAGGGCAAAGTGCGCACTTCATGGGGGGTGAGACGCACGCAATCTGAAACTTGCGCCTGACGGTTTTTATAGTCCTTGCAGCGGCAACTTTTGGGATCAAACAAGTCACAGGCAATGTCGGTGAAATAGATTTTCTGCGTGTCTTCGTCCTGCAGCTTGAGCAGGCAGCAACGTCCGCAGCCATCGCAGAGAGATTCCCATTCGCGGGCATTCATCTCCTCAAGGCTTTTGGTTTTCCAAAAGGGAGCTGTTGTCGACTTTGGCTGCGGCCCTGATCGGGAAGATCCGGCTTGCTTGCGCTTTGCAGAGTGTAAATTCGCCTTGGCCATTGGGTATCAAAACCGGAGGTTCTGGGTTGGCACCCTGAGCGTTCGCGCTGAGAGGCAAAAGCGCTGTGGGGGATGAGTTACTCATGTTGTGCGACAACGGGCCTGGACAATCAAGCCCAAAGCGGGAGGGGTCTGGCCCTCTCTCTATTTTGAGAATTCTTATGGATTTTGAAGAGCTTATAGGCTATATTGAGAATTGGATGGCGGCGAAAAAGCCTGTGCCACGATCCGTTTGCGCCCGTGTCTGCCTTGCCAGAGAGCTGCGCCGTGTTTGAAGCGTTGCGACATTCAAGATTTGTAAAGCGCATAGGCTGGTTTTTTCTGGCGCTGGATGCTTGGGTCAATACGAGCCTCTATGACAGCAATCAGAGCTTTCGCAATCGTTATGCAAGCTTTTCAGCCGCAATGGATCGTTTGCATGTGGCAGGCTGGCGCCGCATCTTTGTGGAACTTGCCTGCGAAGGACTGACACTTGGTGTCGGCGGATCCATTGTTATGCTCATTCTGGCGACACCCGCCTTTATTGAAACATCCAATGATGACTGGCTGAAGAAACAGGATTTGGCGATTACATTTCTTGATCGCTATGGCCAGGAAGCGGGCCATCGCGGCATCAAGCATGATGATTCCGTTCCACTCAGCGCCTTTCCAGATCATTTGCTTAAAGCCGTCCTGGCGACTGAGGATCGGCGCTTTTATGAGCATTGGGGAATTGATCCAATCGGAACCTTCCGGGCCCTGACCGTCAATGCGCGCTCTTCGAGTGTTGTACAGGGTGGCTCTTCAATCACACAGCAATTGGCGAAAAATCTCTTCCTCAATAATGAGCGCAGCCTAGAGCGCAAAATCAAGGAGGCCTTTCTGGCCCTCTGGCTGGAATGTCATTTAACCAAGCCGCAAATTCTCAAACTCTATCTGGATCGCGCTTATATGGGCGGAGGTACGTTTGGTGTGCAGGCGGCTGCCGATTTTTACTTCGACAAGAAAATGCAAGATCTGACTTTGGCGGAATCGGCCATGCTGGCAGGCCTGTTTAAAGCGCCGACCAAATTTGCGCCGCATATTAATCTGCCAGCGGCCCGCGCCCGCGCCAATGATGTGCTCAATAATTTAGTCAATGCGGGCTTTATGACCGAGGGGCAAGTGTTTGCCGCGCGCAAATCCCCCGGCACACCCATTGTGCGCCATCGCGAGTCAAGCCCTGATTGGTATTTGGACTTTGCTTTTGAAGAAGCACGCAAACTGGCACAAGCAGGCAAATTGGGGGATGAGCGCGTGCTGACCATACGCACAGCGCTTGATTCAAATCTGCAAAAACATTCCGAAAATGTAATCGAGGAAGCCCTGCGTCAATCGGGCAAACAATTTCGCGCCAGTCAGGGAGCCGCCATTGTCAAGGAGCCCAATGG
>OMIJ01000019.1 GCA_900299065.1 Hyphomicrobiales bacterium | reverse complement strand
GAATTTTATCGGCCTCGGCCAGTGCTACTAAGCGATCTAAAGCCCCTTGATCTGCGCGTGGCAGGCGCAATTGATCGAGCACCAAATGCCCTGAGCCCGCCAATGAGTTGACCAAAGCTAATGCGGTTCCCCCTGTTGCTGTAAAATCTAATGAAGTGGACAAGAAGGCTTGCAACATGGGTCGATCAATGGCCAAGCGTTGCAGATTAAGTTTGCCTGCAAGAGCCGCATTGGCGCCATCGCGGCGCAATGTCAGATCTCCGCCAATCTCGCCCTCGCCTAATTGTGCAGAAAAGTCTTGAAGTCGCACAATTCCAGTATTCAATCCCAGATTCAGTTTTGCCTTCTGAGCCTGCAGGTCTGAGAGAAGATCAAGCCGCGCAATGGTCAGATCAATCTGTGTCTCAGGTGGATTGGCAAGACCCAAAGCCAATTTCTGATCGGACCACAGAGCGCCAGGTTTCAGAGATTGCGGAACACCCAAAGCAAGTGACGCAAGCTGCGCAAAGCTCAATCGATCAAAATTAAGCCGCCCTGTCAGCAGACCGCGATTTTGTAGGCCATCATTTTTGGAAGCTTGCTTTAATTCGCCCGACACAGGCGCACCTGCAAGAGTCCCAAAAATATTCTCCAACCTCCACACTTCCGACGACAATAGGAGATTGGCGCTCAGATCAGCAGGCAAAGCAGCAGCGGTTGGATCGGGCGCAACATAGGCCAAAGCCTGCAAGAGCGGATTGAGATTGCCCGAGCGCAACATCAATTTTCCTGACATTTGCGGATGTGGCGTTTGTGTTGAACTATTGTGCACCAATCCCGCCCAGGCACCATCGAAGATGAAATTACTACCGGCCAATTGCGCATCGATTTGCGTCTTCATGCCGGACTCAAATCCGCCTGCAAGGCTGACAGCAATGCGTCCGCGCCCCATATTCGACAGCGGCAAAGTCTCTAATCCCAGTTGGCGCAACAACATTGGCGTATCGGCCGTATCAATGTTGAGAGTTGAGATGAACGATTGCGGATTGGCAGGATCAGGTTTCGTACTGCCTTTCAGACTTGTGCCTCGCGCGCTTGCATCCAGTGTGAGCTGGCTGATCCGCGCAAGACCAAGCGGGCCACCTTGCGCATCAAATTTGAGATCAACCCGCGCCGGAGATAAAGCAATAGCGCGGCTTGCTAAAGCTTCGCTCAATCGACCGGGGGCGATGCGTTTGAGGAGTTCTGACAATTCCTGCAAACGCGAGGCATCGAGCCGCACGGACAGACTTGTGCTCTCATTGCCTATTGCGCCATTGGCGATGACCGCTGCACCACCCAGATTGGCGATGGATAAACGCTCGAGTTTAATATCCGGACCGGATTTGGTCAGCTTTAATCCAATCTGTCCTGCATCAACCACGCCCTCGCCAAAACGCGCCAGACGAATGGCTCTGGCCTCTAATGCGACTGACACATCCATATTACTAGCAGCCGCCATGGGGCCGGTGAGATCGGGCAAGCCATCAAGATCTAGAGCGGAGGATTTGAGATCGGCAAAGAAGCGGGCCGGATTGGTAGCAAAGGCATCACTAAGTGCCAAAGTGCCTTCAAAGCTCGATCGATCCACTTTGATTGAAAGATTACGCCCGGCAAAACCGCTTGGCGATAATTCCATATCGCCTGCCAATTCAAGCGAGCGCATCGGCAGATTACGCATGCGGCTCATCCAATCGGGCGCGGCCGGACTGAGCCAATCCGAAAACCGATTGAGATCGCCGGCACGAAAATTGATCTTGCCGAACAAGCGACGGGCAAGGCCTGTTTCGAAGCGCCCCTGAAATGCGAGTTTCGAGCGCCCGGGGCCATTGCTTTCAAAGACCACTTGAGGTGGTTCTAGCTCGGATGTGGCGATGGTTAGAACATTTTCTGACAGCGTCTCACCACCAATCGTGAGCGCAGGTGTTTTCATCTCAATCTGAACAGGCAGTGCAGAAGTTAGCGATGCATTGTCGATCAGAATTTGCACAGCTTCACGCAAGCTGCCTGCGCTAGATTGATCCTTGACAGAGAGACGGTCTAAGTCGATTTGTCTTGCTTGGAGTTTGACTTGTGCATCCGGCCTAGTACCCAAATTCAACCGAACATTGCCAGATGCGCTTAAAGATGTTTCCTCTGTGCCCAGACGCAGATCTATTGGGTCCATCATAATGGCATTGCGATCAGCCCGCAAAGGCCCTGCCGCGCGCCAGGGTAATTTACGCCATTGCCCTGAGAGATTTGCATTGCCCGCGTATGAGAGCACTTGTCCACCTGCCGCAGAATTGGCAAGCGTGAGTACACCATCAAGATCCAAGCGCGGCGTATCGCTTGATGCATCCAGTATCAGCTTGATGCGCCAGTGATCATCTTCTCTGACGCCGGTAGTCATACGAAAGTTCAGGGCTTGATCATTGCGGCCCCAGCGACCTGTTGCGCGATAGGGACCCAGCAAAGTTTCCATTTCCGCGTCCACAGACAGATCATTAATCCGCCGCACGCTCTGGCGTGGCAGATCTTGAATGATCAGACTGGCATTTCTGATCGCCACATGTTCAGCGGCGATTTTCTCGCTCGAAGCGGCGGTGAGATCAGGCAGAGCGAAAGTGCCATCTGCCCTCAAGACGATTTCAATTTGTGGTGAGTCAATCTCAATATTCGTGAAGCGCAATTGGCCGCGCATCAAAGGTGTGGCTGATAATTCGAGACGCAGAGCCTTTGCAGATATTTCACTGCCGACATTACCCAGACGCACTTTGTCAACGCTAAGCGAAGGGGCTGGCAGAAGTCTAAGATCAATCGCACCTTCCACCAGAACCTTGGCTCCAACCGCCTGCGACAATTGCGATTCGATCCAGGATCTATGTTGAGTCCAGTCAACAAAATAAGGCCCGACAAGCGCGCTTGTCAGGATCAGGATCAGACAGCTTGCCAGAATGGTCAGGCTTTCGCGCACGGGGCTCCGGATGGATCTATGGGTTAAATGGATATGAGGTTAAGTAGAACCCAACAGGTGAGACATTTGGTATGGTCGCGATCACTCATCGAGTAATCGTTTAACGAATTCTGTGACTCCTTCTTCAGATCGCGCCCGTTTGAGGCGCTCTGCAGTCAGAATAGCTTTCACTTCGACCATGGCCCGCTGAATATCTTCATTGACGATGACATAATCATACATGGTCCAGCGGGCGATTTCATGGCGGGCATTTTCAAGACGCTTGGCAATGACCTCGGCACTATCTTCGGCGCGGCGCTCTAGCCTAGCGCGTAATTCGCGCATCGACGGCGGCAGGATGAAAATGGTCACAACATCTTTTTGGGCTTTTTTGAGTACCTGCTGAGTGCCCTGATAATCAATATCGAAGAGCATGTCGCGACCTTGGGTGAGGACAGCTTCGACTGGAGCGCGCGGTGTTCCATAAAAATTACCATGCACTTCGGCCCATTCGAGCAATTCATCTTGCGCGCGCAAGCGCTCGAATTCTGCCTTCGATTTGAAATAATAATGCACGCCATCGGCCTCGCTCGAGCGCCGGTCGCGGGTGGTCACCGAAATCGACAAGGTCAAATCAAGGGCGCGATCTTGTAGAAGATTGCGAGTCAAAGTCGTCTTGCCTGCCCCTGAGGGCGAGGACAGGATCAGCATTAATCCGCGTCTGTGCAAGTCAGGCGAGGAGGCGGGGGACATGTGGACCTCATTCAATATTTTGAACCTGTTCTCTCAATTGCTCGATCTCGACACGCAGATCCATGCCAAGGGCGGTCAATGTGGCATCATTAGATTTGGCACAAAGCGTATTGGCTTCGCGCGAAAATTCCTGCGCCAGAAAATCGAGTTTGCGGCCCATAGGCTGATCTTGAGCCAAGAGTCCGCGTGCCGCACTCACATGCGCGCTCAAGCGATCCAATTCCTCGCGTATGTCCGCTTTGGCAGCCATGAGCAGCGCCTCTTGATAAAGACGTGACTCATCCAAACCATGCTTGCTTGTCAGCGCTTCAATTGATTGGGTGATGCGTGCCATGACTGCAGCCGGAGAGCGCCCCGGCGTCTCTTCCGCCGCTTTTGTCAATTGCGCGATCTTGTCAATGCGCGCTGTAAGGATAGCATGCAGCGCCGCACCTTCTATGCCACGCATCTGAATAAGATCATCTAGCGCCTGATCGAGGCCATCAAGTGCCGCCTTAGCCAGAGCTGCCATTTGCTCTTCGGTTTCGCTGGCCTCACTCACATCAACAATGCCGCTTACTTGCAACAGTCCATCAAGAGACGCCGGCCGCAAGGCAGAGGATGACGGCATTTGAGCAAGTGTTTCGATTAGTGCCGTTAATGCCAATTGATTAATGCGCACTTCCGGCTGTGCCAGATCACGGTTAAGGGTGAGATTGGCATAACAAGTACCGCGCGCCAGTCTTGTGGTGAGCTTTTTGCGCGCTTCAATCTCCATTGCATCCAGCCCCGGGGGCAGGCG
>OMIJ01000018.1 GCA_900299065.1 Hyphomicrobiales bacterium | reverse complement strand
TCAGGATGGTGTTGAGACTTTAGATGACCTCAAGCCGGGCATGATCCTTGAAGGCGTCGTCACCAATGTCGCGGCCTTTGGCGCTTTTGTGGATATAGGCGTGCATCAAGATGGGCTCGTTCATGTCTCGGCCCTGTCAAACACCTTTGTGAAAGATCCCCATAACATTGTGAAATCGGGCGATATTGTGAAAGTCAAAGTGCTCGAAATCGACAAGGGGCGCAAACGCATTTCGCTGAGCATGCGCCTTGATGATGCGCCCGGTGCGAAAGCAGGCGCTATGCCCAAACGAGAACAGCTCACACAGGCCCAGCGCAAACATATGCCCGATCGTGCTTCGCAAAGCCCATCCTCAGCAATCGGTGCCTCTACGGGCAGCGCATTGGCCGAAGCGATGCGCAAGGCGGCTGAAAATGCCCGCGGCAAGACGAGATAAGCCCAAAGTTTTGCAGCGCACTCTGACTATCTGGTGTCCACAAGCGCACTGCACAATCAGAGCAGAGCATGCGGCAATTGCGCACAGTCCACTGACGATCAAAGATTGATTCGTCGATGAGAGGGCCCAATTCTGGCCTCATTGATCAATCTCAGGTCATGCATCAGCAAAAAAGCCCAATTCAAGTGACAAATCACCAGCATTGACAATCCTCTCAACTCGGGGTTTTTTTAGCTTCAATCAGGCTAACTTGGCCGTAATAGCAAATGTTCGGCCCTGTGGCTGAACCGGGAGGATCAATGTTCTGGGATTTCCTGCGAGACTTCGAAGCTGGCGACTTTTCCAGCTGGATCCGGGAAGGCAATTTCATTGCCGAGCCCTTTTCTACTTTTTACACATTGCTTGGCTTCCATTCGATTGGCATGGCCGCAGTGGTTGGTATTGGCTGGATGCTCAGCGCTCGAATTTTCGGCTTTCATCAAGAATTTCTGATGTCCAAAACGCAGCGCTTGCTGCAATTGGCCTGGTGGGGATTCTACCTCAATCTGGGCTCGGGCATTCTCCTTTTAATGGGCCAACCGCGGCGTGAGTTTATCACTGGCCTGTTCTGGGTCAAAATGCTCTCTATTGTGATGGCACTGATCACAATGCTGGTGGTACAAAAGGGCATTGCGCAAATCAAAATGGTTCCCAATGGAAGCGGCAAAATTGAAGCCGTTCCCCTCTCGCTTCGTGTGAATGCTTTTCTCGTTTGCATCTTCTGGCTTGTTGCCATCGTTGCAGGTCGCCTGATTGGCTATACGCAGCCCCCGCCGCCCATGTGAATTTTAATGAGATCCACACCCTGCGGCCTTAATCAGATAAAGAGATGATGCAATGAATTGGGATCCAAACTTCGTAGCAGAAAATTTTAAAAATCTCTGGCCGGGTCCGCTCGTCCGGGAAAGCGGCTGGCTCTTTCCCTTTGGCGAGGCTATGCACTTCATTGGCCTGTGCCTTCTGCTTGGCTCTATGTTCATCATTGATCTGCGCTTGATGGGCTGGTTCAAAAGCATTTCCGTGCGCGCGGCTTTGAGCTTCCTCCCCTATGCCATTATCGGCTTCATCATCAATCTGGCCTCGGGCTGGCTGTTTTTTACCAGCGCTCCAGCAAGCTATCTTGAGAACAACGCTTTCCTGCTCAAAATGCTGCTGATTTTGATTGCCGGCGTGAATGCCTTGGGCTTCACCTTGTGGGAACAGCCCAAAGTGATTGCGATTGGACCCGAGCAAGAAACGCCCCAATCGGCTAAAATTTTTGCTGGCCTATCGCTGTTCCTGTGGCTGTTTATTCTGCTACTCGGTCGCTGGCTGCCGATCTTCACGGTGGGGACGAATTAGTGCTTCACGTCTTCTTCGCACCTGCTTTGATCTTGGCACTCACAACGCCAAACTCCTTTGCCCAAGGCAAAGGTGATCCTATTGCGGGTGCTGAAGTCTACAAAAAATGCGAACAATGCCATTCCATTGGTGAGACACTCAAAGCTGGCAATGCCGGCCCTGCTCTCAATGGTGTCATTGGACGCAAATCTGCTTATGAGAAAGAATTCAACTATAGTCCGCCCATGCGCAGCGCTCGCCTGACTTGGGACGAACCGACATTGGCGCGGTTTCTGAAATCACCCAAAGGGTTGATCGCAGGCACACGCATGTTGTTTCCGGGCCTCGCCTCGCCCAAGGACATTGAGGATGTCATTGCCTTTATGGGGCAATATGATGAACTGGGACGCAAGAAACAATAACGCACTGACCTTCTGCCGATCACTAGATCCGGCATCAACAATCTAGGATATGCAAATGCAATTTGGATTTTCTTTTATAGGCGCTGGCATAGTTCTGGTTTTAGCCTTTGTGTATATCAATATGGTCCTGCAACCCCGTTGGTTCCCCAACGAGATTGATCATAGTGGCCAAGAAGTAACCGCCGAGCCGGCCCCTATATCACATGCAACCTTGGGAATTGTTTTGCTGATCTTATTGTTTAGCGGCGTCATAATGATCACAACGGGCTGTGTTGAGATTGGTATTTTGCGCAGTCGCGGATGACGACCAGATCGCGGCTCAATCGATCTCGTGATGATGCAATTTAAAAAGTCTTGTGCAGGATATTCCCCTGCACAAGACTTTTTTACATAATGAGCCCCAAAGCACGACCCCGAACGGCATTCGGGTTGAGGTAAGAGTGGACGCACAACCTGCCATTTTAATTCAGCACGCGAGCTTTGCTTGGAATAAACAAGCTGGCTATCGATTGGCAATTGACGCTCTCACAATTCAACAAGGCGAACGCGTCTTACTGACGGGCCGTTCGGGCTCGGGCAAATCCACTTTGCTGAGCCTGATTTGCGGCGCCAATCTCCCTCAATCCGGGCAAGTAGAAATTCTAGGACAGAATCTGAGCCAATTATCGATCAGTGAGCGGGATCACTTTCGCGCTGAGCATATTGGCGTTGTCTTTCAGATGTTCAATTTGATCCCCTATATGTCGATAGTGGACAATGTGCTTTTGCCTTTGAGCTTTGCGCACGAGCGAAAAAAACGGGCCAGCCAATCTGGCTCCCTGCAGGCGAAAGCCGAGCATTTGCTCATATCAATGGGTCTCGAGCCTTCAGCCTTTCACACTCAATCAGTGGCAGAATTAAGTGTAGGCCAGCAACAGCGTGTGGCTTTGGCGCGTGCCTTGATTGGCGCCCAGCAAATCATCATCGCAGATGAACCCACATCGGCGCTTGATCCCGATCGCCAAGAGCAATTTCTCGATCTTATGATGACTCAGGCCAAGGCTGAGGGTACGACCCTGCTTATCGCCAGCCATGATCGCCATCTGTCCTCCCGCTTTGATCGCGTGCTTGATATGAGCGAAATCACATCAGCCAATGCGGAGGACGCATGATTATTCTCCGCCTCGCTTATCAAAGCCTGCTCAGCCGCTGGCTGACATGTCTTCTCACGCTTGCCTCGATTGCCATTAGCGTTGCTTTATTGCTGGGTATTGAAACCATAAGATCCAGCACCCGCGATCATCTCACCAGGACCATATCAGGCACGGACCTCATTATCGGGCCAAGAGGCAATGGCCTCACTCTGCTGCTTTCAACGGTTTTTCAATTGGGCAATCCCGAAAATAGCCTGAGTTGGCAGACCTATCAGGACATTGCTGGACAACCAGAAATTGATTGGAGCGTGCCTCTGACCTTTGGAGACTCGCATCATGGCTTTCGCGTGCTTGGCACCACGCATGCGTTCTTTGAGCATTATCGCTATGGTGAGAACCAGCCTCTGACTTTTGCGCAAGGCCAAGCCTTCAATGATCTTTTTGATGTGGTGATCGGAGCCGACATCGCCAGTCGTCTTCAGTATAAGCTTGGACAAAATATTGTGCTCTCGCACGGCCTAGGAGAAATCTCCTTCATGCCGCATAGCGACAAGCCCTTTAAGGTTGCTGGCATATTGCGCAAAACGCAAACCCCCATTGATCGCACCTTGCTGATCAGCCTCAACGGCCTTGAAGCCATGCATATCGATTGGCAGGCTGGCGCAGCACCAAGACCGGATCAACGCGTGAGCGCTGAGGCGACGCGAGCAATGGATCTGACACCCGATAAGCTATCAGCCATATTTATTGGGCTGAAAACGAAAATTCAGTCTCTCTCCCTGCAAAGACGCATCAATGACAATCAAGCCGAACCACTCACCGCCATCATGCCAGGCCTTGCCTTGCAAGATTTATGGAGCCTGATGGGCAATGCAGAATCAGGCTTTCAACTGATTGCTGGCATGGCCATTATCGCTGCGCTTCTTGGCATGGTCGCTATGATCTTTGCCAGCCTGAACGAGCGCCGCCGCGAAATGGCCATATTGCGCTCTATTGGCGCAGGCCCCGCACAAATTGCAGCCCTGCTTGTCGTTGAGGCCTCTTTCATCTCTCTTTTAGGCAGCCTGCTCGGCCTTGGCTTGATCACTGGCGCGACCTTGCTCTTCAACAGCTGGATTGAAAATGTCTACGGACTGACTTTGATCATTGGCTGGCCCAATGCCACACAATCAGTTGAGCTGATCATGATCATTCTGGCTGGATCATTGGCAGGACTTGTGCCAGCCATGCGTGCCTACCATTTGTCCTTGAGTGACGGGCTGATGATCAGATGACCCTAAGTCAACCAAAAGCACGGCGTTCAATTTGGCCGAAGCTGCTTGTGCTAGCAGTAATTGGCTTGATCTTGCTGGGCGCATTACTCGGCCTGCATCGCCCCTTGCTGACGGCGTTGGGTTTCGACATGCGCACTACGGATGAAAAGCGCC
>OMIJ01000017.1 GCA_900299065.1 Hyphomicrobiales bacterium | reverse complement strand
TTGTGAACTGGGATCAACGCATCTCTGCTGTTCGCGCGCGTAGTCACTTGCTTGCCAAACGCCCCCGCACTGTCTGCGTCGAATGGATTAATCCGCTCTTTTGTGCGGGCCACTGGATTCCAGAAATGATGAGGCTTGCGGGTGGTGATGAAGGCCTTGGGCGCGAGGGCGAAGAATCCATCCGCATTGATTGGCAGCGCGTGCGCGACTTTAAGCCAGAGCGAATCTTCATCATGTCTTGCGGCTATCCGCTGCAAAAAGCGATTGAGCAAGCCGACATCATTAAGAGATATGAAGGCCTGAACGACTTGCCCGCGGTTCAATCAGGAGAAGTGTATGTTGTCGATTCAAACGCTTTCTTTGCGCGCCCTGGCCCTCGACTTGTTGATGGTACAGAATTACTTAGCCATCTTCTGACAGGCGCGCCTTGGTTTGGGCCGAAGGCTTATACGAAATTAGAACTCTAATCAGCCGAGCAACTTTTCGATATCGCTCGCCAATGATGACGGTCCGGTTGTTGGTGCATAACGATCAATCACACTGCCTTTCCTATCAATAAGAAACTTAGCAAAATTCCACTTGATCGCGTCGCCTAATAAGCCACCCTTGGCTTTCTTTAAGAATGTGTAAAGCGGATGTTCGCCAGCACCATTCACATCGATCTTAGCAAACATCGGAAAAGAGACGCCGTAATTAGTCATGCAAAATTGTGCAATCTCAGCTTCACTGCCCGGCTCCTGACCACCAAATTGATTGCAAGGAAAACCTAGCACTTCAAGCCCGCGACCTTTGTAAATGCGATAGAGTTCTTCCAACCCTTCATATTGCGAGGTGAGGCCACATTTGCTCGCAACATTCACAATCAGCATGACCTTTCCCCGAAAGCGCGACAAAGATACATCATCACCAGTGATGTTCTTCATCGTGAAATCATAAATCGACGACATAAGTTTCTCCTTAGATAAAATCTGCGAGTAACAGAGATGTAATCGCACCCTCGCTTAATTAGCTCTGCAGTGTCAAAAACAAAGCCCGCGCACGCATCGCGACCGGATATGCGATAAATCACCAGTAAAATTGTAATGGCGAGTGTAGCACGATTTAAGCGAGGCGGTCCTGCAGGAACAAAGCCGCCCAAACCATGAGGGAGGGAATGACACTCAGCGCAATCAGCTCAGTGCGCTTATCCTGCGAAGCACCGGATGCGACAGGAAGCTCTGAGACTAGCCACGCAGATTTACGGCCAATTCCGCTGAGGCCTCGATTTTCCCAAAGCCCGTGCTTTTTCGCTAAGGTTCATCGATACTGGAAATCCAAGCAATTACAGGATGGCGGCAAATGTCTTGAAGTTGACATATATTTCGAATATTCTGGATATATGGATCAGATCGAAGCTATCAGCGCCCTCGCCGCCCTCGGGCAGTCCACTCGCCTTGAAACTTTTCGTCTCCTCGTAAGAAACGAGCCGGAGGGTATTCCTGCTGGTGAGCTAGCCCGAGCTATGGCTGTGCCTCAAAATACGATGTCGGCCCATTTAGCGGTCCTGTCGCGAGCAGGCCTAGTCCGCGGAGAACGACATAGTCGTTCAATCATCTATCGAGCTGACCTTGATCATTTTCGCTCGTTGGTCGGCTTCCTCCTAACAGACTGCTGCGGAGGCCGGCCAGAAATCTGCGCGCCCTTGATGAACGAGATCGCGTGCTGCGACACCATGAAGACAAAGGGAGAATGTGCGTGAGCGACCGCATCTACAATGTGCTGTTTCTTTGCACGGGGAATACTGCGCGATCTGTCTTGGCAGAGGGCATCCTCAGAAAAGATGGCGATGGCCAGTTTAGAGCTTTTTCTGCGGGTAGCCAACCAAAAGGTGTCGTGAACCCATTCGCATTGAAAGTGCTTTCCGCGCATGGCTATCCAGCTGACGGCTATCGCTCGAAAAGCTGGGATGAGTTCGCTGGACCGGATGCGCCTATCATGGATTTCGTATTCACCGTTTGCGACAGCGCAGCTGGCGAAACCTGTCCTTATTGGCCTGGAAATCCAACTACCGCGCACTGGGGAATTGAAGACCCCGCGGCCATTGAGGGGCCAGACTGGGCCAAGGAGGCTGCGTTTGAAAAGGCGTTTCAATATATGCGCAATCGCATTGGCGCATTTATTGCTCTACCGGTCAAAGGTCTCGACCAAATGAGTTTGAAATCGAGACTAAACGAAATCGGCGCTCTTGAGGGCCGCAGTATTGGCCATCAGAGGGCGTGATTATGTCAATATTCGAACGATATCTGACCGTCTGGGTGTTCCTTTGCATCGTCGTTGGAATTGCCGCAGGCCATGTCGCGCCAGACGCTTTTCAAATGATAAGCGCCGCGGAGATTGCAAAAGTAAATCTGCCGGTCGCTGTCCTGATTTGGCTTATGATCATTCCAATGTTGCTGCGTATCGATTTTGCGGCTCTGCGCGGTCTTGCCGCGCACTGGCGTGGGATTAGCGTCACGCTTTTCGTCAATTGGGCCGTCAAACCATTCTCCATGGCGCTGCTTGGGTGGCTTTTCATTGGCTATCTGTTCCGGGGATACCCGCCTGCAGATCAAATTGATTCCTATATTGCAGGCCTGATTTTGCTGGCTGCGGCGCCGTGTACAGCAATGGTCTTTGTCTGGAGCAATCTCACGCGCGGTGAACCTCATTTCACGCTTTCACAAGTGGCACTAAACGATGCAATCATGATCGTCGCATTTGCACCAATCGTAGGTTTTCTTTTAGGCTTATCTGCGATCACAGTGCCATGGAACACGCTCGTTCTTTCGGTGGTTCTTTATATTGTCGTTCCGGTTATAGTGGCTCAACTCATCCGCAAAACGGTCCTCAATACCGGAGGACAAATTGCTATTGATAAATTGCTCTCCCGCCTTTGGCCCGTCTCACTGGTTTCATTGCTTGCAACCCTCGTTCTTTTGTTTGGCTTTCAAGGAGAGCAGATATTGCGGCAGCCGTTCATCATTGCTTTGCTCGCAATTCCGATTTTGATCCAAGTCTATTTCAATTCTGGCTTGGCTTATCTGCTCAATCGCATACTCGGAGAGCAGCATTGCGTAGCGGGACCCTCTGCGTTGATTGGAGCGAGCAACTTCTTCGAACTCGCCGTTGCTACAGCCATTAGCCTATTTGGTATCCAATCAGGTGCTGCTCTTTCAACCGTGGTTGGCGTTTTGATCGAAGTTCCAGTGATGCTGTCGGTCGTTAAAATCGTGAATGCGAGCTCAGCCTGGTACGAGCGCGGTCTCATACAAAAATCTAATTAGGCGTCACAATGGGCATTCTAATCTATCACAACCCTGAATGCGGCACGTCTCGGAATACTCTTTCGATCATCGCCTTGATGGGCTCTGCATCTGCCTGATCGACCTTCGGCACTCCCCCGACTTGGCTTGTAGTAAACGCTGCGCCATGCCAAGCCGAACCAACGGCAAAGCTTTATTATTGGACCACAAAGCCTTCGTCTTTTGGTCCCGGCCGGATAAACTCGATCATGGTTTTTACCTGCCCAGCAGGGACTGCAATTTTTCGGGCGCGCAATTCGAGAATAGCCTGCCCATAGGCTTCCGGCAGATCCTTCAGCTGGCGCTCATACTGTTCACGGATTGAACTGATACCCAAGTCTAGGCCAGTGAGAACCAGAACCTTCGGGATTAAAAGCTCAGGAGGGTGATGCCGCGGTTGTCTCAGATTATCTGACGACGACACCCGAAACGCTTTAGCGAGGAGGAGGCCGATTGGGGCCGGGCGCGCGCGCTCCCCCCACAGGCACGCCTGTGAAACAGCCCAAAGAATAAGGATATTCGTCGGTGAAGTGGTAGTGATAGGCAAGCTGCATGCGACCATCTTTCATAAGCTGATGCGCATGGCCATGGCAGGCATCCAGATCTGCATTGGTGAGTCGCTGACCTGCTTCCCCATGGGGGCCGTAAAAGCCGTAGCCATCTAGCGCATATCCCACAAGATCGCTATGCAGCCCCGCCTTTCCAGCACTGTCCTGCATGCAAGGGCTAAAGTCATGATAATGATACTCCCCTGTGCGCTCGGGATGACCGCCGCAGCGATCAAGAATTTCCCACACAGCCGCATCACGGCCGCGCGCATCTAAAGCATTGAAGATCGCCACGCCGGACAAAGCAAATCCGATCATCCCCATAGAGGCGCATATAGGCTGCGCCGCAGGCTTTGGATCAACCGGCAGGCGTAACAAAACATCCTGCGCTCGGATCATATTGGGATTGCGATCATAGGTAAAAGCGGGATCATTGCGATCTATCGGGAACTGACCAGTGGCATGTTTAGGCAGGCCATTGGCGCTCACAAGACGCTGGCTCCCTTCAATCGAGAGGCTAATGGCGGCATTGGGCCAATTGACCGAGCCTTGAACAGCAATTTTCTCATCTGGCTGCCAAAGCCCATTTGAGGCCCAAGGACCAAGACGATTGGCGCCCGGCCCATTGGTTGGAAACTGCGATTGACAGGAGAAAAGATAACCGCGCTGCGGCCCGCGGCTAATCTTGCCATCCCCAATAGGCTGCGCAACCACCCCGCTCTCATGCGCCAGAACAGGCAAAATCAGCATTGGTAAGATCATCACGGGCAAGGCTATGACAAGCAAGATCAAGCCAATCGAGAGCAAGGGAGCGTTGATCGCTGGAAGGCGCCATCTGAGGCCCTTTAGGTTACAGACCATAGAAAGCCCTCCCTTAACAAACCTGCTCGGTCGACCGTCTTCGTGTCTCGGGTTTTTGTCTCATCTGCGCTTCTCCTGGGAGCTAAGATGAAACAAAAATCCTCTCTTACTCAACTCAGTCTGGTTGCCTCACAAGACCTCATGCAGAGCATATTGAC
>OMIJ01000016.1 GCA_900299065.1 Hyphomicrobiales bacterium | reverse complement strand
ATTGCATTCAATGCGGCCTGTGCATTGATGCTTGCGATAATGTGATGACTAAACTTAGCCGGCCAACAGGGTTGATCGGCTATGATACCGAGATCAATGTCAAGCGGCGGCAGGCTGGTCAGGCACCTTTGCCGGCGCGTCTGGTGCGTGCGCGCACGATCCTTTACTCTGCAATCATCGCGCTTGTGGGAAGTGTCATGCTATATGCTCTGCTGACGCGCAGTTCTGTGACTTTGTCAGCGCTGCATGATCGCAATCCTACCTTTGTCCGATTGACGGATGGCTCGATCCGCAATGCCTTTACTTTGCGCATTGCCAATAAATATGGCGGGAAAAGGCGTTTTGTTCTCACGCTTGATCGCTTTGATGCCAGTCATCTGACAATTGTGGGCGTGGAGGGACGCGAGAGTGGCTGGCCGGTGATTGAAGTTGAGCCAGATCAGACTTTAGAAGTTCGTGCTCTCATCACTTTGCCGCCCGAGAGTCATCCCGCTCAAACGCAAGATTTTAGTTTCATCATCAAGGATATTGAGCGTGGCGATACAGCGCTTGCACGCGATCATTTCCTAGCCCCCTAGTTGAGAGGTAGTTCCATGTCGGCCACTCCTATCAAATCTGAAGAGATAATCCCAACTGAAGGCAGGCCTCTGACTGGGCGCATGGTCTTGCTCTGGCTGATTGGCTTTTTTATGATTGTGTTTGCTGCAAATGGCTTGATGATGCATTTTGCCATTTCGACATTCAGTGGCATTGAAGAAGTAAATGCCTATTCTGAGGGCCTGTCTTATGACAAGCAGATCCGCGCAGAGCATGCTCAAGAGGCGCGCGGCTGGTCGGTAGATTTAAGGCAGCGACGCATTAATGCTGCGACAAGTGAATTTACCATTCAGCAGAAAGATTCCAATGGCGCGGCCTTAGCGGGGCTCGAGGTAGAACTCCTGCTGGAGCATCCGGCTGATCGCAGACGCGATATGCGGCTCGTTTTAATGCCGACACCATCGGGAGATTATAGACAAAGCGCCAATGTCGATGCCGGGCAATGGGATGTTGTTACCCAAATCACGCAAAATGGCCAGCAAATGTTTCGCTCGCGCAATCGTATTGTGATTGATGATGTGGGCAGAGGATTGTCAAAGCCATGAACGCTGGCGGGCTCATTCGCGACAGGGTCGATTTTTCCATTCTGACAAGACCCATTGCTGAGGGTATCAGCGAAATGGATCTGGCGATTGATGGAATAGATTGTGCTGCCTGTATGGATGATATTGAAGGCGCTATGGCGCGTGTGCCGGGCGTTGTGAAGGCGCGGCTTAATCTCACATTGCGGCGTTTGACTTTGTCCTGGCGTGTGGCGGAAGTGCAGCCAGAGATGCTGATCGGTGTGCTGCAAAGCAAAGGTTATGGCGCCTTTCCATTTGATCTGCAGCGCAGTGCTGATGCGGATCGGCAGTTGATGCAATTTTTGCTCAAATGTCTAGCTGTGGCTGCCTTTGCGTCGATGAATATTATGTTGCTGTCAGTCTCTGTCTGGTCGAGCGATCTGGGTGATATGAACAGCGAGACGCGTGATTTCTTTCATTGGCTTTCAGCGCTAATTGCTTTGCCCGCAGCCGCTTATGCTGGCCAGCCCTTTTTTCGCAGTGCCATCGCAGCCTTGCGCCAGCGCAGTCTTAATATGGATGTGCCGATTTCATTGGGCGTGATATTGGCGCTGACCATGTCCGTCTATGAAACAGCACATCATGCTGAACATGCTTATTTTGATTCGGCGATGATGCTTTTGCTATTTCTCTTATCCGGGCGCGTGCTTGATCAGATGATGCGTCGGCGCACAAGGGCTGCTGCGGCTAATCTTACCGCGCTCCGAGGCGAGATGGCGGCGCGTTTCGAGCCCGATGGCACTTTTTTATTGGTTCCAGTTTCTGCATTGCGCCGCAATGATATTGTGCTGGTGCGTCCCGGCGAGGCTGTGCCGGCAGATGGTTTGGTGATCGCTGGTTCCTCGCAGATTGATGATAGTCTGATCACCGGAGAGACTTTGCCGCATGCTGTGAAAGTGGATGATGAGCTCTATGCGGGATCGATCAATCTTGATGGTGTGTTGCAGGTCCGTGTGACAGCGGGGGCGCAGGGATCCTTGCTAGATCACATGGCGCGTTTGATTGATGCAGCGAGCGAGGCGCGCAATCATTATCAAATTTTGGCAGATCGGGCATCGCGCATTTATGCGCCACTTGTGCATCTAACGGCTTTGCTGAGTTTTACAGGCTGGATGATGGCAGGGGCCAGTGTGCATGACGCCTTGATCATCGCCATTTCGGTTTTGATCATCACATGCCCCTGTGCGCTGGCGCTGGCTGTGCCGGCTGTGCAGGTTGTGGCATCAGGGGCCTTATTTCGACAAGGCATTTATCTCAATTCTGGACAAGCGCTGGAGCGTCTCGCCAATGTCGACTGGATTGTGTTTGACAAGACGGGCACTTTAACCAGGCCGCAGCCGGGCCTTGTCAACAAAGCGCATATCGCTGCGCCTCTGTTGGATATTGCCGCACGTCTGGCGCAATCGAGTCATCATCCTTTGGCGCTTGCCCTGGTGCAGGCTTTGCCTGCCGCAAGGCCGCTTGATCAGGTTGAAGAAGTGCCCGGTGCGGGCGTGCGAGGGATTTATAAGGGGGTTGAATGTCGTTTGGGCAGTGCGGCTTTTTGTGATTGGACAATGACCAATCATCACGAGATTGAGCCCGGCGCATCGGTGATTTATGTGCGAATGGGGGATGAGATTGCGCCTCTGATGCTGCATCAACAATTGCGTCCTCATGCGGCGCAGACGATTGCGCAGCTAAAAGAGATGGGGTTCAAGCTTTCGATATTGTCGGGTGATCGGATGGAAGCGGTTGCCCCCATTGCGCAGGCTCTCAACATTGCCGATTGGCAGGCGGGCTTGAAGCCGGAGGATAAGATTAAAGCATTGGCTGCTTTGCAGGCGCGCAGACAACATGTGCTGATGGTGGGCGATGGGTTGAATGATGCGCCCGCTCTGGCCGCGGCCAATGCCTCGCTCTCGCCCATTTCGGCAGTCAAGCTTTCACAAGCACAGGCGGATGCTGTGTTTATAGATGCGAGTTTGCTGCCTGTGGCGCAAGCGCTGCGTCTGGGGCGTCTGGCGCGCCGTTTGATGCAGCAAAATCTCATCCTTGCAGTCGTGTATAATGCGATTGCTGTGCCTTTGGCGATTATGGGCGAGGTAACGCCGCTGATTGCTGCGCTTGCCATGTCCGGTTCTTCTGTTCTGGTGACGTTAAATGCGCTCAGGGCTCAAACAGGCATGAGCGAAGACATTGTGAAGCCAGCTGGCACCGGGCATGCGTTCCTCAGGAGTGCGCAGGGATGAATATTCTCGTCGTGCTGGTTCCGGCTGCTCTGCTGCTTGGCCTTGCGGGTCTGGCGGCTTTCATGTGGGCTTTGCGCGCCAATCAATTTGACGATGTTGAGGGATCAGCGCACAGAATTTTATCTGATGATGATCTGCGTTTCTCGGACAGGCACAATGAGCACAAATAGCCAGCCCTTGCTGCTTCGGGCGGGCCGCTTGGCCTGTTTTTGCCCGCCGGGCACGCCCATTGCGGGGCCTGTGCGCTCAGGTCTGCATTATGATCTGGCGGCAGGCTTTGCGCTGGCTGTATTGGCGCAAGTGCTGGTGCTGGGGCTTTTGCCGCTGGCAGGGCTGATGCTGGCGCCGCAGCCCAATTGGATCGGCCTGCCTTATCTTGCCCTATTGATGGGCGCGGCGATTGCCACTTTTCCCGCCGCCTTTTTGCTCGATGCCTTTGGGCGGCGTGCAGCTTTTGCGCTGGGGGCCTCGCATGGGCTGGCAGGCGGGCTGGTGATGGCCTGGGCTTTGCTGAACCATGCCTTCTGGCCCTTTTGCCTTGGCGCCTTCTGGACCGGCATAGCGCAGGGCTTTAGCCTGTTTTACCGCCATGAGGCGGCGATTGGTATTGGCTCTTCAAAGCTGGCTTTGGGGGCTTTGCAGGTCTTTGGTGCGGGGGCTCTGGCGGGCTTGGCAGGGCCTTTTATTGCTGAAACTGCGGCGCGGCTTATGCCGTACACGCCCTATATCGGTTTGGCCCTGATGGCGGCTGGAGCGCAAATAGGCGTGCTGACTCTCGCCAGTCGTATGGCCAAACAGGATGAACCGATCAGGGATGAGCCGAATCCGGATCAACCGGCTCCCGACATATGGCAAGGGCTGGATCGGCGCTTTTGGGGCGCCAGTCTGATGGCCGGGCTGGCCTGGATGACGATGACAGCGCTGATGGTGGCAACGCCCAATGCGATGATTCAATGCGGCATAGCTGTGAGCGGTGTGATGGCGGCCATGGGCTGGCATGTGATCGCTATGTATGTGCCGGCCTTTGCGCTGGGGCTGATTGGCCCTATTCAGGCGCGCTGGTTGACAGGCTGGGGCGGGCTGGCGGTGCTGCTGCTGGCCGGCGCACTCTGGCGAAACCTTAATTATCTTTCTGATTTTACAGTTTTTCTTATAGTGATCGCGCTGGGCTGGTCGCTCGCCACCAGTGCTGCAACAGCGCTTTTGCATGAGCGCGGCCGCCTGCCACGGCTGCTTTTGGGGCTGCATGATTTCCTGCTTTTTGCCGCCGCTGTGCTGGGCGCGCTGGCGGCCGGCCTGCTAAATGGCTGAATAGCAGCAGACAAGCCGTGTTTATGGCCCATGCGACTTGCGAAGCGGCGGCGGATATGCGAAGGGCAGGGGAAATCCAGTGATCGTTTCAAATCCTGGATGATGCCGGCGTAGCACAGCGGTAGTGCAGCGGTTTTGTAAACCGAAGGTCGGGAGTTCAATCCTCTCCGCCGGCACCAGTTTTTCAACGATGATTGAAGGATGGGATGAGACAGCTTCACGCTGTCATTATCACGCTGTCATCATCAGGCTGGTTGATGCGGGATCGTAATAGCTCACGTTTTCTATATTATTCAGGGTGATCGTCTGGCCCGTGCTGCGCCTTGTATAGATCTGATTGGTCTGATCAGTGGGCCAATCCTCTTGCGTGCCGGCCAGATAGGCAATCTCATCACCCGCTCCACCATCAATCGTCATTGTGGTGGCTACATCATTGGCGAAGATTTTATCATCCTTTGGGCCGCCCTGAACTGAAGTGACCACACTGCCATAAGCAATGCCCAGATTGAGCAGGCCGAAATAGCTGGGAAGCTTTTGAGTCTTGGCGGGATAATCTTTCAGCGCCTAGGCGGCGGGCGGCTCTATGCCGATGCGCTCAGGAATGAATATTTTGCATGGAACAAAGTCAGCAAATGAATGGATACAATTGCAGGCGGGCTATAAAAAATGCAAAATGTGTTTTCAGAATTGATGGTCTCTATAAAACGCGTAAAGCGAATAGACGACAAGAGGGAGTATTTCTTGATCTGCGATTCAGGATTGAATCTTGAATGCACTAAACGCGAAAATTGACGGTAGTTTTGTTTTTCGATTTTGTAAGATTAATTTATCTCTGATACAGTTTTGGTAATAAAACTTTCTTCATCTCCTCTTTTGAGGCCGTCTCGCCAATGCCTGTGTGAGGTTGGATAAGAAGATCAGATGGTCAGTATTGCGGATTAAGTTTCTCTGGCGACTGCGACATCCTGTCTGTTGCCCTCTCACTTGTGCCCAATCTTGAATTGATCCATATTTGTCTTAAAGATCAAAAGAAACCAGCAAGGGGGGGTGATGTATTTAAGGCGAGCGCCAGATTTGGACGCACTATCCCGAATTATGGGGTTT
>OMIJ01000015.1 GCA_900299065.1 Hyphomicrobiales bacterium | reverse complement strand
GCACAGTCATCAGATTGCGGGAATGCTCAATGCCATAACGCAATGTATGCGCGCCGCCGGGCGAGTTCTTCTCGAAATTCTCCGGCCGCCAGATTTCGCCATTGCCCTGATCAATCTCAATGGGATCATCAAGAATGATTGAAGAGGGCGTATAGCCATTGTCGAGTGCAGTGGCATAGACAAAGGGCTTGAAGGAGGAACCGGGTTGCCGCAAGGCCTGAGTTGCGCGATTAAATTCAGACTGATCAAACGAGAAGCCGCCAATCATGGCAAAGACACGTCCCGTATAGGGATCCATTGCAATAATAGCGCCGGAAATATCTGGGATCTGGCGCAAGCGATATTGCGAGGGCTTACCATCAATCGGCTCGGCATAAATGACATCCCCCGGCACAAACAAATTGCGCATGGGTTTATTGGTCCATTTAATGCCTTCTGCCGTCATCACGCCGGTTTCACGCTCGCGACTGACTTCGCCTGATTTCTCTTTGGCTGGCTGCAAGCCAATACGGATCGAGCTATCACTCGATTCCAGCACAACAGCCAGACGCCAGGGCTTCACATCGCCCAATGCGGGAACTTCAGCCAAGGCTGTGCCCCAGTCGTTTTTGACATCAATCACCCGCATGGCGCCACGAAATCCGCGCGCCTCATCATAGCGCACCAAGCCATCAACGAGTGATTTGCGCGCTAGGATTTGCATATTGGGATCGATGGTCGTGCGCACGGACAGGCCGCCCTCATAGACCTTTTTCTCGCCATAGCGATCAATCAATTCACGGCGCACTTCTTCAGCAAAATAACCGGCCGCATAAGTATTGGGCGAGAGCACACGCGGATTGACGCCTAATTGCTCTGTCTTGGCCTTAGCGCCATCAGCGCGACTGATATAGCCATTTTCGATCATGCGATCGATCACATAATTGCGACGCGCCACAGCCGCTTCCCGATTGCGGAAGGGATGCAAAGTGCTGGGGGCTTTCGGCAAAGCGGCAAGATAAGCCATTTCTGCCAAAGACAATTCATGCACAGACTTGCCGTAATAATTCAGCGCTGCAGCCGCTATGCCATAATTCCCGAGGCCCAGATAGATTTCGTTGAGATAGAGCTCAAGGATTTTTTCCTTGGTATAGGCGGACTCGATACGAAACGAGAGCAACATCTCGCGAATTTTGCGTTCAAAAGTCCGCTCGGGTGTGAGCAGGAAGTTTTTGGCCACTTGTTGCGTGATCGTCGAAGCGCCTTGAACGGCGCGCCCGCCTTGCACCAGCACCAGCACAGCACGTGCAATGCCTTCTGGATCAATGCCACCATGGGTGTAGAAATTCTTGTCTTCGGCCGAGATAAAGGCCTGTTTGACCAAGGGCGGTATGGCCGTGCTGGGCAAGAAGATGCGTCGCTCGTGCTGATATTCGGCCAAAACGCTGCCATCTCCGGCATGAACACGCGTCATGACAGGAGGTTCGTAATTCTTCAATTGGGTATAATCGGGCAGATCCTGCTCAAAATGCCAGATCATCACTCCGGCTGCAGCTGCGCCGAGCACGAAGATGATTGTCCCCGTTGCGAAGAGAAATCCCAGAAAGCGACCTATGCCCGTCATTCCAGCCTAACCTGCCAGCCCTTCGAGGGGCCCTACCATGATGATTGGGGACTCGTTCAACCCATCACATATGCAAATCAACAAAACCAGTACCTTTATGGTGTTTATGAGGCGGGACCCAAGAAACAAAGTCCTCTTCCCCATTCTCATGTCGATTTCACCCTATTGTATCACTGGCGCAACGCCATTGGCGCGCCCTGCTTTAGCAGGGGGGCCTGGCTTTTTTGCGGGTTCTGCGGGCCCGCGAGCAGAGAAGAAGCTGTCGATCGCACGGGCTGTGGAGGCCGTCGCCTGATCCCGCCATTCGCTCGAGCGCATTTGGGTGAGATCCTTATCATTGGAAAGATAACCAATTTCCAGCAGGACTGAAGGCACATCGGGTGCTTTCAAAACCTGAAATCCGGCTGATCTTTGCGGGTTCTTGTTCAGGCGCATATGGTCTTTGAGATAATCGGTCAAAGTATGCGAAAAATGCTGACTGTAGCGGCGGGTTTCGCGGCGGGTGAGATCGAAGAGAATATCATTGATCCCGCCCTTATCTTCCTTGCTGTCGAGGCCCGCGAAGGTATCGGACATATTTTCCTTTTCCGCGACGCGGGCGGCCTGAGCATCGGAGGCGCGGTCCGACATAGTGTAGATGGTCGCTCCCGAGACACCTGAGCCATCGGACAGAATATCGGCATGGATGGAGAGGAAGAGATCCGCCCCGGCGTTGCGTGCGATCCGAACTCGCTCGCCAAGCGGCACAAAGATATCTTGAGTGCGGGTCAACAGCACGCGATATTTACCCTCCTGGCGAAGGCGGGCGGCAAGAGTTTTAGCAAACTCAAAGACAATGTCTTTTTCGAGCACAGCATTGGCCCCATGCGCCCCAGCGTCAATCCCGCCATGGCCAGGATCTAGGACCACGAGGGGCTTTTCATCGGCGGCTGGTGCGCGCGGCTTTGGGGCGTCCGGCGCGGCTTTGGCCATGGACTGCAGACTTGCACTCGCCTCTTTGGCGAAAGTGGCCTGATCGGTCAGCGCCAATTCCACGACCAGGCGCAGCCCCTGATTATCATCCTTCTTTTCGATCACAGCCCGGCTGATACGGGCCGAATCCTTTAGATCAATGACGATGCGCGATTTACCTACCGCAAACAGACCCGAGCGATAGGCCGCAATGACACCTGTCCCTGCATTAGGCTGGGCTTTGCTCTGGCCCGGCCTTGGCGCAGGCCCGGGCTTGTCCTTGAGTGGGTCAGGGGCAAAATTTACTTCCGGTAGATCGACAATGGCCCGCTTGGGATCTGCCAGAACATAGGCCAAAACAGGCACGGTTTGAGAAATATCAAAGGTCAGGCGGGTCAATTCACCAAATTGACTGATTTGGCCATGACCGGCTTGAGGCGTTTTATCCCTTTCAGAAGGGTCTGAAGGCGGCTGCTCTTCATTGGCAGCGATTTTGAGGTTTTTGGGAGCAAGTTTACGCTGCTCCACAGTCTGTCCGACGGCAGAGGAGGCAAGCAGAGCCAGACATAAGCTCCCTATCACCCCGCGAAAGATCAAGTTTGTCCCCAAGTTCCAGATATTTAGTATATTTTCACCAAAGTCTCTGCTTTTGTAAGGGCAGAGGTTGAGCAAACTAAATCATATTGATCTCATATCTTACTAAGTGACTTATGGTTAATGCTTCGTAAGCTTGGATCTTTTCACACATGAAGCGCCAAAAGTCTTGCCAAAGTGCCCGTCCAGGCCTTAAAGTCTAACGGTTCCTTTCCGGGACTCAGCGTTTTGATCCTGTTGGTTCGCAAGCAGGATCGTACTCCAGAACCTCAACGCCTTTCCTCAGGGTTATACCAAAAGGAATTTTGCGCTGACCGGCAATGGAGTCTTGATCAGGTCAGTGACCTGATTTCTCCGGATCGGAATTGAAACGCCTCACCCAGAGGCGGACCGATTGGATTGGGTCGATGTACTCTTTCGCCCCGGGGCCCTGCCCTGTGATGAGTCAAAATAGAAACAAGACCGCGGATTCTTCGCAGAATTTCGCGCGGGAATTTGTCTCTCGGTTTTCACCCCCCACAAACTCAATCAATACCCGCCGGATCCTGGCCGGTTCATACCGCCGCTCGGACTCTGCTGGCATTCAAAAGTCTCAGTCATCCATCATCAATGCTGCGAACAGCGCGATGGTCACAGTTTTAAGCGTTATTCCCAACCGATACGGGCGCGACTGCTCCGCCAAATGGACAGATGATCGCGGCACAATCATGCCGATGCGATCAATCCAGGTTCAGACGATGCAGGCCCCAGAAGAACGAGATCAAAATGGCCAACAAAATGATTATCGATGCATCCCATCCGGAAGAAACCCGGGTGGTCGTGCTTCGCGGCAATAGGATCGAAGAATTCGATTTCGAATCTGCCAATAAGAAACCACTGCGCGGCAATATTTATCTTGCCAAAGTCACACGGGTCGAGCCTTCCCTGCAAGCAGCCTTTGTTGAATATGGCGGCAATCGGCATGGATTCCTCGCCTTTTCCGAAATTCACCCCGATTATTACCAGATTCCGGTCGCTGATCGGCAGGCTTTGCTAGAGGATGAGGCGCGCCAGCAGCGTGAAGAAGACGAAGACGAGGGGCGTGGCGAACGCCGTGGCCGTCGCTCGCGTCGCCATAATCATGACCGGGCTGAAAAGCGCACGCATCAGAATGACCCGACAATCAGCGAAGAGATTATCGACACTGGCCTAGAGGCTGGCGAGTCTCACGTCTCGGAGGCTGAGGATCATCGTCAGGGCACAGATGCGGACCATGCTCATAGCGAGCCTGCAAACCATCAGCCTTCTATTGATGTCGATCATCCCCATCATGAACCTTCGGCTCCTGACCATAGTGCCGCCCCTGAGGAGACACACCGCCAGCCGCAGGCCGATCAACAGGCCAGCCCAGAGACTGCTGAAGTGTCGGCCGTTGAGGCGCATCACAGCCCTACTGATGAGCACGATCAGCCTGAACATGAGCACAAGGCGCGCAAGGAACAGGATGATCAATCCGACGAAGAGGAGGATGATCAGTCCGAAGATGATGAAGACGGCGAGGACGAAGAAGAAGAGCAGATTGAAAATCTGGGCGGTGATGACATTGAGGAAATGCCCGCCCGCCCCTATCGCAGTCGTCGTCAATACAAGATTCAAGAAGTGATCAAGCGCCGTCAGGTGCTGCTTGTCCAAGTGGTCAAAGAAGAGCGCGGCAATAAAGGCGCGGCGCTGACAACCTATTTGTCACTGGCGGGTCGTTATTCAGTGCTTATGCCCAATACTGCTCGCGGCGGTGGCATTTCGCGCAAGATCACCGAAATGGGCGATCGCAAGAGGCTGAAGTCGATTGTGCAGGAACTCGAAGTGCCCGAGGGCATGGGTATTATTCTGCGCACGGCCGGAGCCTCGCGCACCAAGCCCGAGATCAAACGCGATTTCGAATATTTGCTGCGCATGTGGGAGACTGTGCGCGAGGTCACTTTGCGCTCGACTGCTCCTACTCTGGTTTATGAAGAAGGCTCTTTGATCAAGCGCACCATTCGCGATCTCTACAGCAAGGAGATTGACGATATTACTGTGTCGGGCGAAGCGGCATTTCGCGAAGCGCGCAATTTCATGCGCCTGCTGATGCCCAGCCATGTCAAGGCGGTCGTGCCCTGGCGCGAGCAACAGCCCGTGTTTGCGCGCTTTGGCATTGAATCTCAGCTAGATGCCATGTTCTCCAGTCAGGTCACTTTGCGTTCGGGTGGTTATATAGTCATCAATCAGACGGAAGCTCTGGTTGCCATTGACGTGAACTCGGGACGCTCGACAAGAGAACATAATATTGAAGATACGGCGCTGCGCACCAATCTGGAAGCGGCGGATGAGGTCGCCAGACAATTGCGCTTACGCGATTTGGCCGGCCTGATCGTTGTTGATTTCATCGACATGGAAGAAAACCGCAATAATCGTGCGGTTGAGCGTCGTTTGAAAGAAGCCTTGAAGAATGATCGGGCCCGTATTCAGGTTGGCCGCATCTCGCATTTCGGTCTGCTCGAAATGTCGCGCCAGCGCATGCGCCCGGGCGTATTGGAAGGCTCGACTGTGCCCTGCCCGCATTGCTCGGGATCAGGTTTAGTGCGCTCCAAATCCTCGCTGGCTTTGCATGTGCTGCGGATTGTCGAAGATGCTCTGATCAAGAATTCATCTTTCAATCTAACCGTTCGCACGCCCAGCGAAGTGGCGCTCTATATTCTCAATCAGAAGCGTTCGCATTTGCGCGAGATTGAGCGGCGCTTTGGTGTGACCATAGAGATCATGGTTGACAATAACCTTTCTGGCACAGTGTTCCATGCGCTTGAGCGCGGGGAACCGGCCTCTCCGCCCATCGATTTTGAAATCAAATCGGATGTCGTGCAGATCGATTCCGTTGATCCGGGCGAGTTCGAGGAGGAGATCGAAGAGATCGAAGTCGAGGACGAAGCAGAGGAAGACAACGTCGCAACGCAATCTCTCGATGATGAAGATGGCGAAGGCGATCAGGCAAGGGGCTCCGAGGAGGATCGCGAGCATCGTCGGCGTCGGCGTCGCAGACGGCGCGGTCGCGGAGATCGTGATTCATCCGTGATTGATCCGGCTGCGCCTCAACCCTCCGATGATGGTCTGGCTTTTGTCGCAGAAATTGGTGGCGATATTCAGGGCGTACCTACTGAGCTCGCACCTATTTCGGATGGCGAGGTTGACGATTTTGATGCGGAAGCTGATGCCGCGCAGATAGATGGTCAGCAAGGTTCGGAAGAGCAACGCCGCCGTCGGCGTCGCAGGTCACGTCGAGGTCGCCGCGATGGTCAATCATCGCGCGCAGAGGCCGATCAGAATGGCGATAGCTCCGGCGAAGGCACACGTAAGCCTTTTGCAGATCGCGAGGGCTATTGGGTGAAATCAGCCGCTGAGCATGATGGCGAGAGTCAGAGCGCAGCACCGGCTGAACCAAAGCCTTATACGCCTGCCCCCAGCTTTGTTCCCAGCGAGCCAGTGGCGAAGGTGGAGCCCAAAGTTGAGAGCGAACCAGCTGCCCCGCCGCCCTCAAGATTATTGGATACGCCGGAGGCTGATGCGCCGGCCAATAAAAAGTCCGGTTGGTGGCAGCGTGCAAAAGCCACATTCGGGGGATGAAAGACGGCGCCTTCAGGCGCCGTTTTCATTTGGCGGCTTCGATGTCCGCGCGGGCGAGGCTGCTCGCCTCCGCCAGAGAGGGCGCGTAGATGACGAGAT
>OMIJ01000014.1 GCA_900299065.1 Hyphomicrobiales bacterium | reverse complement strand
TCTTTATGGGATTGAAAATCGTATGAGGCGCCGTTGATGATGACAGCCTCTGCTTCTTCTCTGGCGTTTTGGTTGCGCCTGTCCCTGATTGGCTTGGTGCTGGGAGGGCTTGAGATCTATGGACAGTTTTATGCTGACCCGGCCTTTATGAGTCCGCCGAGCCAGATTTTTCAGGCTTTCAGCGCACGCATTTTGGCCGAGCCTAAAATTATCCAGGCCCTTCTCCTTTGTGTGCTTCAGATTGCTGCAGCCTATGGTCTGTCAGTTATATTTGGAACTCTCGCAGGCTTGTTAATTGGTGCGACCTCTTTCAGTCGCACCGCGTTCATGCCAATCGTCTTGCTGTTGTTTGCTATTCCACAAGTCTCGCTCATGCCATTGGTTATTTTGCTCTTTGGCTTAGGGCCTGCGGCAAAGATTGCGTTTGGCTTTAGTCATGGGGTGTTGCCAATTGTGATGAATGTTGTTGCTGGCATGCGCGATGTTAAGGAACTGCATGTGCGCGCCGCGCGCTCAATGGGGGCAAGTCACATTGAGACCATTCGTCACGTGATTCTGCCGCATGCAGTGCCGAGTCTTTTCACGGGGCTACGGCTTGGTATGACGATGACATTGCTGGGCGTTATTCTGGCAGAGCTCTATGTCTCAACGGGTGGCATTGGTTATTATACCCGATTGTTTGCGGAGAATTATAATCCCGCTCCCTTATTTGCTCTGATTGGTTCTTTGGCACTCATCGCCGTTATCTTCAATGAACTTGTGCGCCTTGCGGAGAAACGTCTCACGCCGGGTCAGCGCCATGTGCCCACTCTCTCGACTTTGGTGAAGGAATGAATATTACAGGTATCGATATTGGCGGGACGTTCACCGATTTGGTGGGATGTATAGACGGTAAAATTGTTACATCCAAAACATCCACGACGCCTGCTGATCCGACCAAAGGCGTGGCGCGCTCGCTTGAACTTGCTGCTTGCAATCTGCCCTCTTTGGGCGAAGTGTTGCATGGTTCGACGATTGCCATTAATACCGTGCTCGAGCGCAAAGGATCGCGGACCGCACTGATTACGACAAAAGGCTTTCGTGATGTCTATGCAATTGGTCGAGGCAATCGCATAGAGGCGTTTAATCTCTGGTTTCATCGCCCCAAGCCGCTGGTTGAACGTCGTTACACCTATGAAGTCAATGAACGATTGAATTCACAGGGCGAGGTTTTAATCAAGCTTGACGTCAAAGAGGTTGAGGCGATTGCGCTTGAGCTGCGCGAACATGACATCCAGGCGGTCGCGGTTTGTTTCTTACATTCTTATGCCAATCCCGACCATGAAAAACATGTCGGTGCAATTCTGCGCAAAGCTGATCCATCGCTCTTTGTCACGCTCAGTCACGAAATCTTGCGTGAGTTTCGCGAATATGAGCGTACCTCCACAACGGCGTTGAATGCTTATGTCGGCCCGCGCGTACGCAATTACCTGAACACGCTAGATACTTATCTGCGCAATGAAAGATTTGGGGGGCAATTACATTTGATGCGCTCGAATGGTGGCGTGATGTCGCTTGATCAGGCCCGCATGCAACCTGTTGCCATGATGGAGTCAGGGCCGGTCGCAGGCATGATTGGGGCAGGACGTCTGGCAACGCATCTGGGGCTTGAACAATGTATCGGATTCGACATGGGCGGAACGACCGCGAAATCCTCGCTGATCATCCGCGGTCAGCCCTCGATTGAGGATGGCTATGTGATTGGTGATCATGCGTCAGGCCAGCCGATGCAATTGCCCGTCGTCGATATTGTAGAAGTGGGCAATGGTGGTGGTTCGATTGCATGGGTAGATCCTGCCGGGGGGCTGCATGTCGGCCCACAGAGTGCTGGCGCTGATCCTGGGCCAGTTTGCTATGGCAAAGGCTCGCTAGATCCTGTTGTGACGGATGCCGATCTTGTTCTGGGGCGCATTAATGGCAGTCGCTTTCTCAATGGCGCTATGCCGCTTGATATCGCGGCGGCCTCACATGCGTTGGATGAGAGGATCGGTCGACCGCTTGGACTTTCGACTATTGAGGCAGCGCTTGGCGTCACCACCATTGCGGACAATAATATGTCACTGTCAGTACGTGCTGTCTCGGTTAATAAGGGTGTTGATCCTCGCGAAACAGCGATGATCGCCTTTGGGGGTGCTGGGCCTTTGCATGCACTTGCCATCGCTCGTGAGATCTTTATTCCCAAAGTCGTCATTCCAAAATTACCGGGGACATTTTCTGCCCTTGGAATGCTCATGGCAAGCTGGCGGCAAGATTTTGTGCGCACGCTTGTTGGCCGTTTGGGCGGCCTTGATGCGCGTCTAGTCGAGCGGGTCTTTCATGAGCTGGAGGCAGACGGAAAGGAACAGATGAAGCGTGATCACATATCGAGCGATGTTGCAGACTTTCGATTTTATGCGGACTTGCGTTATGTCGGCCAGGAGCATGCATTGCCGATACGAATTGAAAGAGCAGATATGCTTACTGGTGTCACAGATCTTGTCCGTCAGCGTTTTCATGCAGAGCATGATCAGCGCTATGGTCAGGCAGCCATCGAAGAGCAACTTGAAATTGTCAATTTACGTCTTGTTCTGACTGCACCACGCGAAGATACCCTTGCCGAACAGTGGCTCATAGAAAAATGGGTACCCACAGACAATGTTCCCGAAACATCACGTGATGTGTTCTACAGCGATCCTAAATCACCTCTGAAAGCGCGTGTTCTGTGGCGTCCAGCGATGCCGGCCGGCATGGAGATTGTTGGCCCCGCTGTGATTGAAGAACCAAATTCCACTATTCTTATTCATCCTGGTGACACCGTAAGGGTGAGCGAAGCTGGTCATCTGATAATAGATTTGGCCTATAAGGATTGATCATGACCAAGCCCATGGCACATCCCATTACTGTTGAAGTTGTTCGCAATTCTATAGTTGCTTATGCAGATGAAATGGCCAATGCGCTCTGCAAGGCCGCCTATAATATGATGATCTACGAGGTTCGCGATTTCTGCTGCGGCCTGATCGATACGAAAGGCCGAATGATTTCGCAAAATCGTGGTGGGCTGCCGATCTTTCTTGCTGATCTTGGTGTGGCGGTTGAAGATGGAATTAAGCGCTATGGTCTTGAAGGGTTCAAACCGGGCGACATTATGATCATGAACCATGGTGAGGTGTGCGGGCAGCATCTCAACAATGTGGTGATTTATGCGCCATGCTTTGTGAATGGTAAATTAGTGGCTTTTGCGGCAAATCGGGCCCATTGGGTCGATATTGGCGGCATGCGTATTGGCTTTGGTTCTTCATTGACAACCGAAATTTTTGCCGAAGGCCTGCAAATGCGCTCGCTCAAGATTTATGAAGCGGGTGTGCGCAATGAAACACTTTGGCAGATCATCAATGACAATGTTCGCTTTCCTGATGCCAGTCTGGGAGATTTGCGAGCTCAGATTGCGTCCTGTCAATTAGGTGCCCGCAGGT
>OMIJ01000013.1 GCA_900299065.1 Hyphomicrobiales bacterium | reverse complement strand
TGTGTATAAGAGACAGCACGTAAGTGTTGCATGCGGCAAATGAAGCGCAGATTTGTATTGCGCATGAGAACACCCGGCAGAAGGCCTGACTCCACCAAAATCTGAAATCCATTGCAAATACCAAGAACAAGACCACCGCGCGCTGCATGTTCACGCACAGCTGTCATGATTTTGGCGCGTGCCGCAATGGCGCCACATCTGAGATAATCGCCATAGCTGAAGCCGCCGGGCAGAACGACGAGATCCGTACCTTGCGGAAGATGCTCGTCCGAGTGCCAAATAATTTGTGGCTGAAGTCCGGTTGCTTGATGAAGGGCGCGTGCAACATCGCCTTCACGATTTGAGCCAGGGAACAGAATGATTGCTGCTTTCATGGCCAATCCTGTCAGAGCAATTCGATCTGGTAGTTTTCGACAACTGTATTGGCCAGAAGTTTCTCGCAGGCGATTTTCAGCTTTGTTTCAGCTTCGGCCTTATTGGCAGCATCAATTTCTATATCGAAGACTTTACCTTGTCTCACGCCAAGGACATTAGAAACATCCAGAGACTTTAGAGCCCCTTCAATCGCTTTCCCCTGCGGATCAAGCACGCCTGATTTAAGAGTGATGATGATACGAGCTTTCATCGGGTCCCCGAAGATAGGTAATCAGGCACAATCAAATGTGATTGTGTTTATGAAAAGGTCAAAGACCTTCACTGCACGAGTTTAGGCCCGCCTGTGCGCGGAGGCTCATTGTCCTGAAGAATGCCCAGACGGCGAGCCACTTCTGTATAGGCCTCAACCAATCCGCCCATGTCACGACGGAAACGGTCTTTATCCATTTTATCGTTGGATTTCACATCCCACAAACGACAGGAGTCAGGTGAGATTTCATCGGCAACGACAATGCGCATCATTTCGCCTTCCCACAGACGGCCGCATTCGATTTTGAAATCGACCAGGCGAATGCCAACGCCCAGAAAGAGTCCGGAGAGGAAGTCATTCACGCGAATGGCCAGAGCCATAATATCATCGATCTCTTGGGGATTAGCCCAGCCGAAAGCGGTGATATGCTCTTCAGACACCATGGGATCATTGAGAGCATCGTTTTTGTAATAGAATTCGATGATTGAGCGTGGCAGCTGTGTGCCTTCTTCAAGACCCAATCTTTGCGACAGAGAGCCGGCAGCCACATTGCGGACAACGACTTCGAGCGGGACAATCTCCACTTCCCTGATCAATTGTTCACGCATATTGAGGCGACGAATGAAATGGGTCGGCACGCCAATCGCATTGAGATTCTGGAAAATAAATTCCGATATTCTGTTGTTCAGCACGCCCTTGCCATCAATGACGTCACGCTTCTTTGCGTTGAAAGCGGTGGCATCGTCCTTGAAATGCTGAATTAATGTTCCGGGTTCTGGGCCTTCATAGAGGACCTTGGCTTTGCCTTCGTAAATGCGACGACGGCGATTCATGGGCGTCAACCGTGGCTTGAGTAAAGGTTTAACGGCGGTTTGGGTTCTAACTCGGCTCTTGGCTACCAGCGCTCAAACTTTGTTTCAGGCAAGGCAAAAGAGGGAATCAGAGCCCATCCAAACCGTAATTCAATTAAGGGGTAACCGATTGGTGCCTTATATACAACGGAACATTCAGCCAAGCTTCAGGATGTTAACTGCAAATCGTGAGTGTTTGAGCTAGAATTTCTGGATTGACTACTTATCTGAGATTCTCGCGTGCCTTTAGCAAGGGATGATTAAAATGAGTTCATTTGAGAAACGTGGCGAAGGCTTTGAAAAGAAATTTGCTCTGGACTCCGAACTGCAATTCAAGGCCGAGGCGAGACGTAATCGACTCTTGGGCCTTTGGGCAGCTGATAAGCTCGGAAAGACGGGCGCAGAGGCAGAAGCCTATGCCAAAACCCTAGTTGCCGTTGATCTTCAGGAAGCGGGCGACCAGGATGTATTCAAGCAGGTTCGCGCTGATTTTGACAAAGCCGGTGTCACAGCCTCCGACCATCAGATCCGCCGCTCCATGGATGAGTTTTTGGCAGAAGCAATTCAACAAATAAAACAAGGGAATTGATTGTCTCTGCGGCGCAATCTCGGCATGATGATCGAATGATCAAGCCAGCCAGGTCTATGACTGAAACAGCGGATGAGGCATTGGCTCAGCTTCCTGTCTCGGGAGACTTTGCTTCAGCCTATTCGCGCTGGCTTGACTATTTGGAACATGAAAAGCGCCATTCCAGCTTAACCATTCAATCCTATAGGCGCGATGCGCGGCAGTTTTTGGATTTTTTGTCACAAAAGAACAATCATCCTATTGATTTTAAGTCATTTGATGAGATTCAGCCGCTCGTGCTCCGCGCCTTTATGGCGTCTCGACGCTCAATGGGAATTGGTAATAAGTCCATTCTGCGCGGCCTTGCCGGCCTGAGGTCCTTAGCAAGATATCTCAATCGTATGGGGTTGGTGACCTCGCCGGCCCTTTTTGCGGTCAAGACCCCAAAGATCATGCGCGGACTGCCAAAGCCTTTAGCGGCTGAGATTGCGATCCGTATGACAGATGCCGCCGATCCAGCCTTGGAGCAAACCGAACCTTGGATTCTGGCCCGCGATGCGGCTGTTCTGGGCCTGCTCTATGGGGCGGGGCTGCGCATTTCTGAAGCCCTGAGTATTTTACGCAAGGATGCCCCGCTGAACGGCCAGGAGACCCTGACTATTCTTGGCAAGGGCGGCAAAAAACGTGAGGTTCCGATAATCCGGCCCATTAGTGAGGGGATCGAGACCTATCTTAAACTCTGCCCCCATTTCATTGATACTGATGGTCCTTTGTTTTTAGGGGCCAAGGGGGGCCCGCTAAGGGCTCGTATTGTGCAATTGACAGTGGAGCGATTGAGGGGCGCGCTGGGACTTTCGGCTCATGCAACCCCCCATGCCTTGCGTCATTCCTTCGCCACTCATCTTCTGGCCAGAGGCGGGGATTTGCGCAGCATTCAGGAATTGCTGGGTCATGCGTCCCTGTCATCGATGCAAGTCTATACGGCCGTTGACGCGACACGCTTGTTTGAGGCCTATCAGGCCGCTCACCCTCGCGCCAAAACTTGATTTAGTATTTCTGAGAATGCAATCGCGCTTTAAGCCGGATCAGAATTTGTTTGTAACGCTGAAGCCGCGCCGAAAATTTGGCATTCGATTTTACTCTCAATTTCATTCGCTCAATGTAGGTGCGTATGAGTTCAGCATAGGGCTTTGTGAGTTCATGGGCCCAGAGCCGCCAAGCCATGATCACAAGATAGGCTTTGGAGATGAGTGGTGATGTTAAAAGCTTGGCACGCGTCAAATCAAAGACGATTGCAAAAAAGCCAAGACCGATAAATTTGGCCAGAACCAGAATCATCACGCCTGCAAAGAGATGATGATTAGCCATCAGCGATAGAGCGAATATCTGGAATGGCTCTATCACTATGACGGGGATGAGAAAGACTGTTAGTGAGACCCAGACAGGCTTTTGAAAAAGCCAGGCACGAAAACGCGGCTCAAAGCGCTTCCAGTGAAGATAGAGCGCGCTATTGTGCCATAGGGACTGACAATAATCCCAGAACCACGCTTCAAACAGAAACAGCAGAGCAAGGATAATCCAGAGCCATTTGAATTTGTGCTTGCTCATGGGAGCAGTCAGCTACAATTCACAAAAGGCTCAGATATGAATCGCTCTTTTGTCGACATTCAGAGCGGCTTCCTTGACGGCTTCCGACATAGTGGGGTGAGCGTGACAAATTCGCGCCAGGTCTTCGGCAGAGCCGCCAAATTCCATAATGACGACGGCTTCGCCAATCAATTCACCAGCACCGGCTCCTAAAATATGGACGCCTAGAATACGATCAGTTTGCGCGTCAGCGAGCACTTTCACAAAGCCATCTGTATGACGCATGGCTCTGGCACGGCCATTGGCAGTGAAGGGGAATTTTCCAACGCGATAGTCGATTTTCTCTGCCTTTAATTCTTCTTCTGTTTTGCCCACAGAAGCGATTTCGGGTTGCGTATAAACGACACCGGGAATGGTCTGATAATTCACATGGCCATGTTGGCCTGCGAGAATTTCAGCAACAGCCATGCCTTCATCTTCGGCTTTATGAGCGAGCATGGGTCCGCGAACAACATCGCCGATTGCATAGATATTAGGAATATTGGTGCGGAAATGATCATCGATGAGGATCTTACCGCGATCTGACGCAATGCCGATTATGTCCAATCCCAATCCGGCTGTGAAAGCGCGCCGACCTATAGCAACAAGGACAATATCGGAATCAATCTGACGAGAGGCTCCACCTTGAGCTGGCTCAAGAGAGACTTTGGCGGAATTATTCTTGCTCTCAACCTTGGTGACCTTTTGACCTAGCTCGAAAGCAATACCTTGCTTTTCGAGCATGCGCTGGAATTGCTTGGTCACTTCAAGATCAAGTCCTGGCAGAATACGGTCTAGATATTCGACTACTGTGACCTTTGCGCCAAGCCTGCGCCAGACAGAACCAAGCTCAAGGCCGATGACGCCCGCGCCAATGACAACCAAATGTTGCGGAACCTTTTCGAGATCCAGCGCGCCTGTTGAGGAGACGACCATCTTTTCATCAATCGTCACACCGGGCAGGGGTGTGACCTCGGAGCCTGTGGCAATGACAATATTGCGCGTATCAAGGATGGATTGGCTGCCATCTTCAGCAGTTACTTTGACCTGATTGGGCGAGAGAATGGAGCCTAGACCAAAATGACTATCCACCTTGTTCTTCTTCAACAGGAAGCCAACACCATTCACATTGGCTGAAACGGTTTCCGACTTATGTTTCATCAAGGCTGCAAAATCGAGCTTTGGCTTTGGAACGACAATTCCCAGCGACGCAAAATCATGCGCAGTCAGGTCAAATAATTCCGAAGCGTGCAAAAGAGCTTTGGAGGGAATGCAGCCAACATTCAGGCAAGTTCCGCCATGCGTCTTGCGCTTTTCGACAACAGCAACTTTCATCCCTAACTGGGCTGCCCGAATGGCGCAGACATAGCCACCGGGGCCAGTGCCGATAACGACAAGATCATAGGCCATGATTCACTCCTCAGTCAGCGCGCAGAGCCGGATGAATGCTTAAATTTGCTAATGGGTCGGATGATCAGAGATCCAGAACAAGTCTGGCCGGATCTTCCAAAGCCTCTTTGACACGAACGAGGAAGGTCACTGCTTCCTTGCCATCAACGATGCGATGATCATAGCTCAGAGCCAGATACATCATGGGGCGGATTTCAATCTTGCCACCAACAACCATAGGACGATCTTGGATTTTGTGCATGCCAAGAATGCCTGATTGAGGTGCATTGAGAATGGGTGTCGACATGAGCGAGCCATAAATGCCGCCATTGGTGATAGTGAATGTACCACCCTGCATTTCATCAATCTTCAATTGGCCATCCCTAGCGCGACGACCAAAATCACTAATGGTTTTCTCAATCCCGGCCAGGCTGAGTTGATCAGCATTGCGTACAACGGGGACGACAAGACCCTTATCCGTGCCAACAGCAATGCCCAGATGGTAATAATTTTTGTAGATGAGATCCTGCCCGTCGATCTCAGCATTCACGGCCGGAACATCTTTCAGGGCTTGCACGACGGCTTTGGCGAAGAAGCTCATGAAGCCGAGCTTGGCACCATGTTTCTTCTCGAAGACATCCTTATAGCGATTGCGCAGGGCCATGACCTCGGTCATGTCAACTTCATTGAAAGTTGTCAGCATGGCCGCTGTATTCTGCGCATCCTTCAAGCGACGCGCAATGGTTTGGCGCAGTTTGGTCATTTTGACCCGCTCTTCACGTGCTGCATCATCGACGGGAGCGGGAACCCGCATAGCAATCGGCGCACTTGCCGCCACAGGAGCGGGATTATTGATTGCAGCCAGAACATCGCCCTTGAGTACCTGGCCGCGAACACCTGAACCGGAGACATTGGCAAGATTCACATTATTGTCGGCAGCAAGTTTGGCTGCCGCAGGGGCTGCAGGCATAGGCGCCGCAGGAATGGGCGCTGCAGGCGCAGGAGTGGCTGTCTTTGCTGGAGCAGCTTTCTTGGGTGCTTCTGCTGGAGCGGATGACGCAGAGGCGCCGCTCGTGCTAATCTGACCCAGAAGTGCGCCAGGCTCAACTGTCTCGCCATCTTTTGCGGTTGCTTCGGCCAGAATGCCTGAAGCAGGCGCATTAACTTCCAAAGTGACCTTGTCAGTCTCCAGCTCAACCAAAGGCTCATCTGCTTGGACAGAATCGCCGGGCTTTTTAAACCATTTCCCGATTGTTGCTTCAGAAACGGATTCACCCAAAGTGGGGACACGAATTTCAATGTTCATCTGATCACATCCGCAAATGCGGCCTTCTGATTAGGTTAGCTTACCAAAAGCGGTTTGTTCTAAGAGGCAAAGGCCTCATCAAGGAATGCTTTGAGTTGGGCGAGATGTTTAGACATCAGGCCTGTTGCTGTTGCAGCTGAAGCTGGCCGACCGACATAGCGGGCTCGTTTGGCTTTGCCGCCCGCTTGTCCGAGTACCCATTCGATATAGGGTTCAACGAAGCTCCAGGAACCCATATTTTTGGGCTCTTCCTGACACCAAACCACATCAGCTTTTTTGAAGCGTGAGAGTCCAGCCAGCAAGGCCTTCAGCGGGAATGGATAGAGTTGTTCGACACGCACCAGATAGACATCATCAATGCCAAGGCGCTCACGCTCTTCATAAAGGTCATAATAGACTTTGCCTGAGCACAGAACGACGCGGCGGATCTTTTCGTCACGTACCAGTTTGATTTTTTCGCCCTTCAATCGCTCTGCATCATCCCACAGGAGGCGATGGAAAGAGGAGCCAGGTCCCAGATCCGCAAGAGTGGAAATCGCCCGCTTATGACGCAGCAAGGATTTCGGAGTCATGAGAATTAGGGGTTTGCGGATATCGCGTTTCAACTGGCGACGCAGAATATGGAAATATTGCGCCGGCGTCGTGCAATTGGCGACCTGCATATTATCTTCAGCGCACATTTGCAGATAGCGTTCCAGGCGTGCCGAAGAATGTTCCGGACCCTGCCCTTCATAGCCATGGGGCAAGAGACAGACGAGGGCAGACATGCGCAGCCATTTACGTTCGCCCGAGGAGATGAATTGGTCAAACAAAACCTGAGCGCCATTGGCGAAATCGCCAAATTGAGCTTCCCACATCACGAGAGAGTTAGGCTCTGTCAAGGAATAGCCATATTCAAATCCAAGGACCGCCTCTTCGGACAGCATGGAATTGATGACCTCGTAACGGGATTGACCCTCCCGAATGTGATTGAGCGGCACATGGCGGGCTTCTGTTTCCTGATCTATGAGGACGGAATGCCGCTGAGAAAATGTGCCGCGCTCACTGTCCTGACCGGATAGACGAACGGGATGACCCTCATCGACAAGCGTTCCAAAGGCCAGGGCCTCGGCCATTGCCCAATCGAGATCGAGCCCTGTCTCAATCATCTTCTTGCGGCTTTCCAGAAAACGCTGAATGGTTTTATGGACATTAAAGCCGTCGGGAACGAAGCTGAGACGATCACCAATGAAACGCAATTTGTCGAGGGGGACGCCTGTTGAGCCTCGACGCGCATCATCAGCGCCATCATTGGCAGGCTTCAAGCCTGCCCAGCGGCCATCAAGCCAGTCGGCCTTATTGGGCTTATAGCTCTGTGCAGCTTCAAATTCTCCATCGAGCTTTTCACGCCAGGAAGAGATTTGAGTTTCTGCTTCATCACGAGGAATAACACCCTCCTCGACGAGCTTATCTGCATAGATTTCCAGCGTCGTCTTATGCGAGCGGATCTTCTTATACATTTGTGGCTGCGTGAAGCTGGGTTCGTCACCCTCATTATGACCATGGCGACGATAGCAGAACATATCGATGACGACGGGCTTATGAAAGCGCTGGCGGAATTCAATGGCTATTTTTGCCGCATAGACAACAGCCTCAGGATCATCGCCATTTACATGAATGATTGGGGCCTCAATCATTTTGGCTACGTCGGATGGATAGGGCGATGAGCGCGAATAACGAGGATAGGTTGTAAAACCGATCTGATTATTGACGATAAAATGAATTGATCCGCCGGTGCGATGACCTTTCAAACCGGAAAGACCGAAACATTCGGCAACGACACCTTGTCCGGCAAAAGCAGCATCGCCATGGATCAAGAGAGGCAGAACCTGAGTACGATCCGTCACATCACCCAGCTGATCCTGCTTGGCTCTGACCTTGCCTAAAACAACAGGATCGGCAATTTCCAGATGGGAGGGATTGGCAGTCAAGGACAGATGGACTTTATTGCCATCAAACTCGCGATCTGATGAGGCGCCCAGATGATATTTGACGTCGCCTGATCCTTCCACTTCATCGGGCGCATAAGAGCCGCCTTTGAATTCATGGAAAATAGCGCGGTGCGGTTTGGCCATAACTTGCGCCAGCACATTGAGGCGACCACGGTGCGGCATGCCAATGACGATTTCGCGAACGCCTAAAGCGCCGCCGCGCTTGATAATTTGTTCAAGCGCAGGGACCATGGCTTCACCACCATCAAGACCGAAACGCTTTGTGCCACGGAAGCGAAGATCACAAAATTTTTCAAAACCTTCGGCTTCAACGAGCTTGTTGAGGATGGCGCGTTTGCCTTCCTTGGTAAAGGTGATGGCTTTATCCGGGCCTTCGATGCGTTCCTGCATCCAGGATTTTTCAGCCGGATCGGACATATGCATAAATTCAAAGCCGATATTGCCGCAATAGGTCCGGCGGAGAATTTCCAACATTTCGGGAATAGTTGCAAATTCCAATCCCAGAACATGATCGAGGAAGATTTTGCGACCATAATCAGCTTCCGTGAAGCCGTAATTTGAGGGATGCAATTCCTCATGATCTTTTGCCGCTTCCAATCCCAGCGGATCGAGATTGGCATGCAAATGGCCGCGCATGCGATAGGCTCTGATCATCATCAAAGCTCTCACGCTGTCGCGCGTAGCTCTTTGGACATCATCAGCATTAACCTGGCTTGTTGCCCCTTTGCTGGGAGCAGCTAGCTTGTCTGTAATCTTCTTTTCTACTGCTGACCAATTATTATCGAGAGCCGAGACAAGCTCGCCATTGGCAATGATTGGCCAGTTAGGTGATTTCCAAGATGCTCCACGGGCGTTTTTTTCGACATCCTCTTTGACTTCACTCAAATTGCCAAAGAAGGCCTGCCATTCAGGATCAACGCTTTTAGGATCGCGCTGATAACGTGCATGTAAATCCTCAATGTAAGAAGCATTGCCGCCATATAGAAAGGAAGTTTGCAGTAAGGCTTCGTTTTGATCCTGACGCGCCATTTGATCACCTGAATGTTCGAGGCTTCCAAGGAAGCCAAGTCTTGATATTCAATTTGCCCCCGCTCTTTCATAAAAGAGCGGGAGGAGATTATTTGCCCGAAAGGACTTCGACCAAGGTCTTTCCAAGACGAGCTGGCGTGGGCGAGACTTTGATGCCAGCGGCTTCCATGGCAGCGATTTTATCTTCCGCGCCGCCCTTGCCGCCTGAAATGATTGCTCCCGCATGACCCATGCGACGCCCGGGAGGTGCGGTGCGACCGGCAATAAAGCCAACCATGGGTTTTTTGCGACCACGCTTGGCTTCATCGATCAGAAATTGAGCGGCATCCTCCTCAGCCGAGCCACCAATTTCACCAATCATGATGATAGATTCGGTTTTGGGATCAGCGAGGAACATTTCGAGCACGTCGATGAACTCCGTTCCCTTGACGGGATCTCCACCAATGCCGACTGCCGATGTTTGTCCCAGACCAACTTGAGTAGTCTGGAAGACAGCCTCATAGGTCAGTGTGCCGGAGCGTGACACAATGCCAACATTGCCATTTTTAAAAATATTGCCTGGCATAATGCCAATCTTGCATTCACCCGCTGTCATCACGCCGGGGCAATTGGGTCCTATCAAACGTGATTTCGAGCCAATCAGCGAACGCTTGACCTTGATCATGTCAGCAACTGGAATGCCTTCTGTAATGCAGACGATCAATGGGATCTCTGCATCAATTGCT
Source organism: Hyphomicrobiales bacterium (assembly GCA_900299065.1). Lineage (GTDB taxonomy): Bacteria > Pseudomonadota > Alphaproteobacteria > Rhizobiales > Beijerinckiaceae > Terripilifer. The sequence continues at coordinate 322 of OMIJ01000013.1, read as the reverse complement.
TCGCATATTGCGTCGGCAGCGCCTGGCGGGGGCACATAGATCACGCTCGCATCGCAGCCTGTTGCTTCGCGCGCTTCGATCACTGTGTCAAAAACAGGCAGGCCCAAATGGGTTGATCCGCCTTTGCCGGGCGATGTGCCGCCCACCATCTTTGTTCCATAAGCAATGGCCTGTTCAGAATGGAAGGTGCCATTCTTGCCAGTGAAGCCCTGACAGATGACTTTGGTGTTCCGGTCAATGAGTATGGACATTATTTTGTTCCCTTCTGGCGGGCATCCTGAACAGCCTTCACAATCTTTTGAGCAGCATCATCAAGATCGTC
>OMIJ01000012.1 GCA_900299065.1 Hyphomicrobiales bacterium | reverse complement strand
GATAGCGTAGCGTCTCGTGGGCTCGGAGATGTGTATAAGAGACAGATATAAATCTTCGCGACGGACTTCGGCGTGCCTGTTATCACTCAGGATGATATGCACACCCGAATTGAGAAAGGCGAGTTCGCGCAGCCTGTGCTCAATGGTGTTGTAATTAAATTCCACCATTGTGAAGGTTTCTTCAGAAGGCAGAAAGGTGACTTCGGTCCCGCGCTTGGGTTGACCATTGTCATCAGGTGCTGGGCCAATAGTGATGAGCGGAGACACCACATCGCCATGGGCAAATTCAACGAAAAATTCTTTGCCATCGCGCCAGATGCGCAGCTTCAGCCATTTTGACAAAGCATTGACCACAGACACGCCCACGCCATGCAGGCCGCCAGAGACTTTGTAGGAATTCTGATCAAATTTGCCGCCCGCATGAAGCTGCGTCATGATCACTTCGGCAGCCGACACGCCTTCTTCGGGATGAATGTCGGTGGGAATGCCGCGACCATTATCGGTTACGGTGCAAGAGCCATCTGCATTGAGCGTGACGGTGACTAAACTGGCATGGCCCGCCAACGCCTCGTCAATGGCATTGTCAACGACCTCATAGACCATATGATGCAGACCGCTGCCATCATCCGTATCGCCAATATACATGCCCGGGCGTTTGCGCACCGCATCAAGCCCGCGCAGCACTTTGATGGAGTCAGCGCCATAGGCATTGGCATTGTCTTCTGAGCCGGGAGAATTTGAGGCAGGTTCAGCCATAAGTGATGCTTTCGCGCACAGCGTGCGAAGAGGAAATGGAAGCGCTTTGATTCGAGTTCTTCTTATAGACTGTTTGCGTTAAAAAAGCAGCAGATTCCAGCGCGAATCTGTGAAAAGCAGGGCCTGATTTCAGGCGATTTTTTGCCAATCTTCCACACCTGCGCAGGCCTGGGCCAAGGCCTCGAGAAAACGCAGACCATAGCGGCTGAGCTTGCTCTGCCCCACGCCATGCACAAGGCTCATTTCGACCAGTGTTCCGGGGCGTTTTTCGACCATATCGATCAAGGTCCGATCCGGGAAAACCATGAATGCGGCAATCCCTTCCTGGCGAGCAATCTCGCGCCTAAGGCGCTTGAGCGCTGCCAATAGGGGCTCGTCCTGTGGGTCAAGCGCAATACTGGGCGTAAGGCGCGCTTTCACAGCGCTGCGCTGATCGTTCTCATTGGCTCTGCTTGTTGAGAGCTGGATCGTCTGGCGTCCGCGCAGCACATCATCGCCCTTGAGGGTGATGCGAAAGCCGCCAAATTCCCGGCTTGCTGTCTCAAGGGCTCCAGCGGCAAATAATTGCCGGATAATGGCGAGCCAGACCTGTTTGGGTCGATCCTTGCCAATGCCAAAAGTTTTGATCTCTTCATGTTGATGGCGCTTGGCCAGATCGCTGGAGCGTCCAATCAAAATATCGGCCAGATAATCCGCGCCAAAGCGCTGTCCCGTGCGCACAACAGCCGAGAGCGCCTTTTGCGCATCAATCGTGCCATCATAGCTCAATCTATGGCCCATGCACACATCGCAGCGCCCACAAGCGGGGCTGGCTTCATCAAAATAGCTCAATAGCGTGCTGCGTCGGCAGTTCTGCGCTTCACATAAAGTGATGATCGCATCAAGGCGGCGAAATTCATTCTGCCTTTGCTCCTCGCTTAATTCGCGATCTTCGATCTGACGACGTCGCAGCGCTATATCTTCAATGCCATAGAGCGTCAGCGCATGGGCTTGCAAACCATCGCGGCCGGCGCGGCCAATTTCCTGATAATAGGCCTCAACACTCGCTGGCATATCCGCATGCGCGACAAAGCGCACATCTGGCTTGTTAATGCCCATGCCAAAGGCAACAGTGGCGACCGCAATCACGCCATCTTCGCGCAAAAAGCGGTCTTGATGATGGTTTCTTTGCTCTTGGTCCATGCCTGCATGATAGGCAAAGGCCTCATGTCCGGCTTTGACAAAATAATCAGCCAGCGCCTCCGTGCGAGCGCGTGAGGCGCAATAGACAATGCCATTCTGGCCGCGATGGCGATCCAGAAAGGCCAGCAATTGTCGCTTGGGTTGCTCTTTGGCAGCAAAGACAAGATCAATATTGGGTCGATCAAAACTATGCAGGATCAATTCTGGCGGCTGATCAAACAAACGCTCCAGAATATCCGCGCGGGTGATGCGATCCGCAGTCGCCGTCAAAGCAAGCACGGGAATAGGCCCCAAAGCATCGACAGCGCGGCGAATCTGGCGATATTCGGGGCGAAAATCATGACCCCATTCGGACACGCAATGGGCTTCATCAATAGCCAGACGCTTAACGCCAATGGTTTTGAGGGAGCGCAGCAAAGCCTCGCTCACCAGACGCTCTGGCGAGACATACAGAAGCTTCATCTCGCCTTTGCGCATTTGTGCCCAAATGGCAGCAGCTTCCTCCTCCTGCGTCATGGAATTCAAGGTTGCCGCAGCTATGCCTAATGATTGCATCTGGCTGACCTGATCCCGCATCAACGCAATCAAGGGCGAGACAACAAGTGTCAGACCCTCTTCCATCAAGGCTGGCAATTGATAGCACATGGATTTACCACTGCCCGTGGGCATCACAGCCAGCACAGATTCCCCCGCCAGAACGCGGGCGAGAACCTGGTCCTGACCGGGGCGAAAATCATCATAGCCAAAGACGGATTTGAGCAATTGGCGTGCTTGTGCGGGCAATTGGGCGGATGTTGAGGCTCTAGCCGGACTCATAGCGCCTCCACCCGGCCCGAAAGAACCCGGAAGAGCTGCGCCCCCTCCTTGAG
>OMIJ01000011.1 GCA_900299065.1 Hyphomicrobiales bacterium | reverse complement strand
GACCGCCGGTATGACAAGCAAGGTCAACAGCGTCGAGGAGATAAGGCCTTATCTCCTCGACGCTGTTGACCTTGCTTGTCATACCGGCGGTCTATGTCGTCTTGCGTGATGATCATATTCCCTTGTCATCTGGCAAGTAGAGGTGATCGTTCAATTGTGCTTTCCTGTTTGTGGTGCGTTCTGTCTGACTTCATCAAGATTGGAGAAATCATGTCCCTTTCAAGTCTGTTATCAGCCCTAAAGGGCGGCGTTAGTGCGGCAGCCATTTCGCATGAGGAATTGGTCGCCGCGATCAGTGCTGGCACGTTTCACATCATAGATGTGCGTGAGCCCAATGAATATGCGGGGGGACATTTGCCTTCTGCGGTTAATCATCCGCTCTCGCAATTTGATCCCTCACAATTGCCAAAAGATAAGCCGGTGGTGCTTGTTTGCCAGGCTGGCGGTCGCTCGGCCAAAGCTTTGCAGGCAGCACATTCGGCCGGTCTGACACATGTGGTGCATTATCCCCCCGGCACTGGCGGCTGGCGTGCACAAGGTGGTCATATCGGAATGTGAGAGGGGTGGTGGGCCGGGAGGGACTCGAACCCCCAACCAGACCGTTATGAGCGGCCGGCTCTAACCATTGAGCTACCGGCCCACGGAGCTCGCTTTGATTTGCGCATTACACTTAAATTCGTGCTCTGTGCAATGGTCCATCTCGCAATGAGCCATCTGGGTGTGCTTATCTGGTGAAAGCACAGCTGCATTTAAGACCTGAGCCTTTAACAGAGTCTTGCTAAGCCTGTTCACCCTTGTATTAATGGTCTTCATCAAGGCCCAGATTGCTTGCCAGCACTTGAAGCTGGTTCATCTGAGCCTGTTTTTTTGACTGAAAAATCTGCTTTATTTGCGAATCCTTGAGCGCGCCGGTCAGGGCCACGGCGATCATGGCCATGAGACCAATTTTGATCGCAATATTACCCGGTGTTGGTTCCTGCCAGGAGTGCGTGAACCCATCTTCGCCAGCCTTCTGGTCCATGGCATGAGGCTCGCCTTTTGGAGGCTCGGTCAGGCCGCCTGCCAGCAAAGGCGCAAATCTCCGCCAGAATGAGTGAGTAAAGGACATGCGGGCATCATAGCCCGGAACCATTTAGTATTTACAAATATATTTTAAAAATTTACACATATTAACGTTTTAATCAGGGATCACGCGCGGTTGGCCTTTGTCGTCGATGGCCACAAAGGTGAAGAGGGCTTTGGTTACTTGTTCGCGCTGATGAGTCATAAAACGGCGCACCCAGGCCTCGACATGGATTTTCATCGAAGTGCGGCCGATTTTTTCAATGCTGGTGTAGACGCAAAGCACATCGCCCACCCGCACGGGGCGGATAAAGGTCATGGCATCAAGTGCCACTGTGACAACGCGGCCGCGGGCGCGCTCAACACCGGCAATGCCGCCGGCCACATCCATTTGCGAGAGCACCCAGCCACCGAAAATATCGCCATTGGCATTGGTATCGGCGGGCATGGCAATGGTGCGCACGGTCAATTCACCGCGGGGCTCTGGTTCTATGGCTTGCGACGCAGTTTCGCTCATCGCGTCACGGTACCTTGTTCAACAAGGCCTCGCCCTGCTGATCAATGATCTGCCGCCCTTTGAAAAAGGTCATTTCAATGGCCTCGTCTTCGCTGCCAAAGGCATCGGCTCTGATGAATTTATGTTCTTTGATTGCACCATCTATCTCGCGCTGGAGAATGCCGCACAATTGCCAGCGCCCCTGCGCCTGAAAGGGCGTGGCCAGAATGGTGAAACCCTTATGCTCTTGCGAGGGGGGAGGCGCTTGTTCGCGAGGGGATGAATCGCCAATGCCAAAGAGCTTTTTTAAGAAGGACATGAGGAACCTATGATTTACCTTTTGCTCCCAATCATGCCTCAAATTGCGGAGAGTTCCAAGCACGCATCAACAAACCCAATCAAAAGCACTTAAAAGAAAAAGGCGGGTAAATCCCGCCTTTTGAACTTAAGCTCGATACTGGCTTGATCAGAGATAGATCTGATCAATTATCAAGGAAGCTGCGCAATTTGCGGCTGCGGCTGGGGTGCTTGAGCTTGCGCAGGGCCTTGGCTTCAATCTGGCGAATACGCTCGCGCGTGACGCTGAATTGCTGGCCGACTTCTTCGAGCGTGTGGTCGGTGTTCATGCCAATGCCAAAGCGCATGCGTAGCACGCGCTCTTCGCGCGGAGTGAGCGAAGCCAGCACTCTTGTCGTTGTCTCGCGCAGATTGGACTGGATCGCGGCATCAATAGGCAGGATGGCGTTCTTGTCTTCGATGAAGTCACCCAGATGTGAATCTTCCTCATCACCAATGGGTGTTTCAAGTGAGATGGGCTCTTTGGCAATTTTGAGAACCTTGCGGACCTTTTCCAAAGGCATGGCTAATTTCTCAGCCAATTCCTCGGGCGTTGGTTCGCGGCCAATCTCATGCAACATCTGGCGTGAGGTACGCACAATCTTGTTGATTGTTTCAATCATATGCACGGGAATGCGGATGGTGCGGGCCTGATCGGCAATCGAGCGGGTGATCGCCTGGCGAATCCACCAAGTCGCATAGGTCGAGAATTTATAACCGCGGCGATATTCAAATTTATCGACAGCCTTCATCAGGCCGATATTGCCTTCCTGAATGAGATCGAGGAATTGCAGGCCGCGATTGGTGTATTTCTTGGCAATAGAAATCACCAGACGCAGATTGGCTTCGACCATTTCCTTCTTGGCCTGACGGGCTTCGCGCTCGCCCTTCTGCACCATATGGACGATCTTGCGGAATTCGAGAATCTCGAGGCCCGTTTCTGTCGCCAGAGCATGGATCTCTGTGCGCAGATTTTTAATCGCATCTTTTTCCTTGGCGACAAAATTCTTCCAGCCGCGTCCGCCCAGCTTGGAGACACGCAGAACCCATTTAGGATCCAGCTCGGAGTTTTGATAGTTTTTCAAAAAGTCATCGCGCGCCACGCCATGGGCTTCAGCCGTGCGCATGAGTTTGAGCTCAAGGCTAATCAGGCGCTTGTTGATGTCATAGAGTTGCTCAACCAGCGCATCAATGCGGTTCTGGTTGAGAGAAAGCGATTTAACGTCGGTGACAATCTCTTTTTTGAGTGTCTTATATTTGCGCTCCTGCGCAGGTGTCAGCGCTTCATTCTTGAGTTTGTTCTCGACATTTTGGTCTTGCAGACGGCGGAGTTTTTTATAGGCCGAGGCAATGCGATCAAATGTCTCGAGTACCTTTGGCTTCAGCTCAGCTTCCATCGCTGACAGCGAGACGGAATTTTCGAGATCATCCTCATCGTCAAAGGAATCATCGGATGGCATGCTCTCGCCATCGCCATCCCCTGTCTCTTATACACATCTCCGAGCCCACGAGACGCT
>OMIJ01000010.1 GCA_900299065.1 Hyphomicrobiales bacterium | reverse complement strand
GTTTTTGCTGCGGTGCAGCGCGGCCGTGAGCGTCGAGCTGGGCAGCTGGACGTTGGGCATGCACCGGAATCTGAGCCGGGGCCTGCGGCCGCTTGCTATATTCCGCATGGACGGGAGCTGGGACCTGGCCTGGTGCTTGAGCTTGCGGCTGGAGTGAACGAGCCGGGAAAGCGGGAGGTGCCTGGCGTTGAGGCGCAGCTTGACGGGGAGCTTCTTCCTGACGGCTGATGCCAAATGAGGACAGACGCTCCAGCAGACTACGACGCTTCACTTCAGCGCCTGTTTCCGGCAGAGCCTCGCCACGCTGGGCGCGGATCTGGTTTTGCACGGGCAAGGGCAGATCTTCAACCTGCGGCATGCGCGCGGCGCGGATCATGGGTTGTTCCGGCGCAGGAGGAATATAAGGGCCGGGCGGGGGCATTTGCTCAACAGGGCGCGGCGGCGGTGCGGGTGTTTCAGCATAATGAGGAATGCGCGGCTGGGCTGGTTGCAATTGCACTTCATCCATCACTGGCTGAGGAGCGGGAGCAAAGCTCTGGGGCGCGGGCTGACGCAGCGGCTGAGGAGCTGCAGTCTGATAGTCAGTGGCAAAAGCTTGCGGCGCGAAGCTTTGTGCGGGTTCCTGAGCAGCAGCAGGTGTTGCCTGCATGCGCGGCTGAGCCAATTCTTGTGTTCTGGCCAAAGCCTGAGCCCGAATGCGCTGGGTGACTTCGGCAATGCGCTGATCGGGGGTGGGAATGTCGCGGATCATTGCCTGTGTATCAATACCAGTGGCCACGACTGATACACGGATGATGCCATCCAATGTTTCATCAAATGTGGCGCCAAGAATGATGTTGGCCTCTTCGTCCACCTCCTGACGGATGCGGCTGGCAGCTTCATCGACTTCGTAAAGGGTCAGGTCATTGCCGCCGGTGATCGAAATCAACAGGCCGCGCGCGCCCTTCATCGAGACTTCATCGAGCAGAGGATTGGAAATGGCGGCTTCTGCGGCTTGGATGGCGCGCTTGTCGCCAGAGGCTTCGCCGGTTCCCATCATGGCCTTGCCCATTTCGCGCATAATGGCGCGCACATCGGCAAAATCGAGATTGATGAGACCTTCCTTCACCATCAGATCGGTGATGCAGGCAACGCCGGAGAACAACACTTGATCAGCCATGGAGAAGGCATCAGCGAAAGTGGTCTTTTCATTGGCGACACGGAAGAGATTCTGATTAGGAATGACAATCAGCGTATCGACGGATTTTTGCAATTCGGCAATGCCGCCTTCAGCCACGCGCATACGGCGTTGACCTTCGAACTGGAAGGGCTTGGTGACGACACCTACGGTGAGAATGCCCATTTCGCGTGCGATGCGAGCAATTACGGGCGCTGCGCCAGTGCCTGTGCCGCCGCCCATGCCGGCAGTGACAAACACCATATGTGCGCCAGCCAGATGATCGCGGATTTCTTCAATCGCTTCTTCAGCGGCTGCGCGGCCAACTTCGGGCTGCGAGCCTGCGCCCAGACCTTCGGTCACTTGCAGGCCCATTTGGATAATGCGGTCTGCCTTGGAGGCGGTGAGGGCCTGCGCATCGGTATTGGCAACGATGAAATCGACGCCCACCAGACCAGAGACGATCATATTATTGACTGCATTGCCGCCAGCGCCGCCTACACCGCATACCATGATACGGGGCTTCAATTCACGCAGTTCTGGTCCCTTGAGATTGATCGTCATGTCTGGCCTCTCAACTTGGGCTGTTTCGCCCGTGCTCATGTTCACATTTACCAAAGGACTGGAGGGTGCCGCGCCGCCCGGTCCATCAGCGTTTGATTACTCAGAAACTCTCCCGGAGCCATTTCCCAACGCGGGAAACATATCCATCTGTACCCGTACTCTTCATTACTTGTGATCGCCTCGGCTCGAAATGTTCGATGCCCGCAACCTGAGGATAGATCAGCAATCCGAGCGAGGCCGAAAAGCCGGGGCTCTTGGCGGATTCAGGAAGGCCCTGAATTCCAAGAGGACGCCCGATACGCACCTGACTCGACAATATACGCCGAGCTGATTCGGGCATACCCGTCAATTGACATGCTCCGCCCGTCAGCACAACACGCTGACGTGATCCAGCTGAGAGACCGGCTGCGGTGAGACGGTCGCGCACCAGTTCCAAAATCTCTTCGACGCGGGGACGAATGATGCGGACCAGATGCGATTTGGGAATGTGATGGGCATGATCGCCATCATCACCAACTTGCGAGACGGCGAGTGTTTCGCGATCATCGGAAGCTGAAGATATGCAAGAGCCATAGAGTGTCTTGAGACGCTCGGCATCTGACATGCGTATGGTCAGGCCGCGCGCAATGTCCATGGTGACATGATTGCCGCCAACGGCAATGGCATCTGTATGAACCAGATGGCCGCCATTAAAGACACCGATTGAGGTTGTGCCGCCGCCCATATCGATCAGCACAGTGCCCATATCGGCCTCATCATCGACAAGGCCCGACAGGCCCGAGGCATAGGGTGTGGCGACCATGGCCTCGACATCGAGATGGCAGCGCTCAATGGCCAGCATGAGATTGCGTGTTGCGGCCACATCGCAGCCCACAACATGCATTTGCGCGCCCAGATGGTCTCCCATCATGCCTTTGGGATCACGAATTCCCTTAGTGGCATCGAGTGAAAAGCCGGTGGGCAGAGAATGAAGGACAGCCTGGCCCTGACTGGCGGTCTTGGCAGCAGCGGCCTCAAGCACGCGGTGGAGATCGCGATCGGTGACCGAATGGCCACCAATCTGAATTCGGGCCTGATAATGTTGCGAATTAAGCCGACCGCCTGTGACATTGACGATCACGCTTTCAACTTGCACGCCAGCCATGCGTTCTGCGGCATCGACTGTCATGCGAATGGCCTGTTCGGCCTCGTCCATATCCACGACTGTGCCGGCCTTGATGCCGCGCGAGCGTTGATGGCCAATGCCCAGAATGCGGCACTTGTGCGTGCGCCCGCGCAAGGTTTCCGAGGCTTCCATCGGAATGAGCCTGGCGATCAGACAGACAATCTTGGATGAGCCAATGTCGAGCGCGCAGAGAATGGCGCTTTTGCGTGAAGACAGGGGCTTCATGCGGGGGGTCACATTATACGAACTCATGTTGTGCCTCCCTTCCCGCGATTTTTACGCGCCTGCGCTTCGGCTCTTGCATTGGCGGCATCTTCCGACAGGCGCACAACAGCGCGGCCGGGCATGCGCAAATCAACCGAGACAATGTCTTTTCCCAGCAAGCGGCCTTCTCGCTCAAGGCGCGTGAGACCAGCCAGAGCCTGAGCGGGATTGGCTTCGGGCAATTTAATATCAATGCCAGAGTTGAGTTTCAGGTTCCAGCGGCGCTGGGCCACCAAAACGCCAGCGCGGATCTGATCGCGCATGTCAGGATTAGCATCGAGAATTTTGATGAATTCGCCGACACGCATTTCGGCGCCATCGCCCACCACAAAAGGCAAAGTGGCAAAGCGCTGGTCACGCATCACATCAATCACCGTGCCTTCGGCCGAGATCAGCATGACCTGACCATCCTTCTGCCAAAGGGCGAAGGGCTCGCGCTCGGCAATGTCGATCATCAGGCGATCGGGATAGAGCTTATGAACATCGGCATCCTTGATGAGTGGCAGGGTGCGCAGACGCTCGCGCACATTCTGTGCATCAAGGAAAAGAAGGGAATTGAGTTCGCTGATCCCGGCGACTTCGAGAATTTCGCCCGAGCTGAGTTCGCGCTGGCCAGAAATGGTGATCGATTTCAGGCCCAGCCCCAGACCACGCGCCAGAATATCGGCAGGAGCCCCATTTTGGGTGATCCAGCTGTCATAATGACCGCCGCGCACCGCGCCATAGGCGCCGGTTCCCAGCATTAACATCAAGGTCAGGGCCCAGCCGGCCCCCTTTTTATTGAGCAGATTTAAGCTCGAAGCAAAAAAGCCAGGGCGACGCTGCCTGCGGCGGCTGAGTATGGGCAGCATTGCAGGGGTGGATGCGGTGTCCATGCCATAGCCGGCAACAGCCGGGCGCAAGCCCGCTGCAGGAGAAAACCCCTGATTTACCGGTTGCAGGAGGCGTCTTCCACCATCCATTGGACAAGCTCACCAAACGATAGGCCCACATGGGCTGCAAGTTCGGGCACCAAAGAGGTCTCTGTCATGCCGGGTTGGGTATTCACTTCCAGTAGGACGAGTTCGCCAGAGCCATCTGGCCGATCATCATATCGAAAGTCAGACCGACTCACGCCGCGACATCCAAGAGCCTTGTGGGCCTTCAAACTCAACTCTTGAATCTTTTGGTAAATATTTCCTTTAAGAGAAGCAGGAAGAATGTGAATTGAGCCGCCTTTTGAATATTTTGCTGTGTAATCATACCAACCGCCATCGGCCGCGCGGATATCGATCACATCCAAAGCCCGATCCCCCATTACAGCGCAGGTTAACTCTCGCCCGGCGATGAAGGGTTCAGCCAAAAGGGTCTCGCCATAGGGCCAATCTTCCCGGTTCAATTCCTGCGGGGGATGGGTCTGATCTTCTTTGATGATGAACACGCCATAGGAAGAGCCCTCGGCAATGGGCTTGAGCACATAGGGGGGTGGCAAAACATGGGCTTTAGCTGCCTCACGCCGATTGACCGTGCGCCCGGCGGGGACGGGGACTCCCGCTGCTGCCATGACAATCTTGGCCATGGCCTTATTCATGGCCAGAGCCGAGGCGAGCACGCCTGAATGGGTATAAGGAATGTTCATCACTTCCAGAATGCCCTGAATCGTACCGTCCTCACCAAAGGGACCATGTAGCGCATTGAGTGCAACATCCGGCCTAATCTCACCCAATCTTGTAGCCACTGTGCGATCCACATCGACAGGCGTGACTTTAAAGCCTCTGTCTTGCAGCGCTTTGACGCAGGCCATGCCGGACCTGAGCGACACCTCGCGCTCTGATGACCATCCGCCCATGAGCACGGCGACATGTTTCATAATGGATTTCCTATGTGAAGGCTTTGTAGCTCATGAGAAAATTCACTATTCGCATGAACACAGGGTTAAGCGCTCGCTGATTTCCTGCTTTCAATAGGCCTTAATCTTGCGCAATGCCGATGCGCTTGATCTCCCAACGCAGCTCAATGCCCGAATGTTCCCGCACGCGCCGCCGTACTTCTTCGCCGAGGGCTTCAATATCAGCTGCGCTGGCCTGACCGCGATTGATCAGAAAATTGCAATGCATTTCGCTCACCTGTGCATCGCCCAATGTCAGGCCACGACAGCCGGCCGCATCGATCACTTGCCAGGCGCTGTGTGGCTTGGGATTGGCAAAGGTTGAGCCGCCAGTCTTTTCTCGAATGGGCTGCGAGGCTTCACGCGCAGCAGTGATCCTGTCCATTTCGGCTAAAATTGCTGACGGATCTCCCGGGCGGCCCTGCAAAAGTGCGTGGGTGAAGATCACATCAGGCGCTACATCTGTGTGGCGATAGGCATAGCCCATATCGGCAGGGGTAAAGGTGCGGATTTCGCCGCTGCGCAATACGCCTGTGGCCGAGATGAAAATATCTTTCGTCTCGCCACCATGTGCGCCTGCATTCATGCGCAGCGCGCCGCCGATTGAGCCGGGTATGCCGCGCATGAAGGCCAGACCATCAATGCCAGCTTCGGCAGCAGCGCGGGCGAGTTTCATATCCGGTACAGCTGTGCCAATGCGCAAGCGATGATCGGGTAGAATTTCGATCTTGCCAAATATCTTGCCGCCAAGCCGGATCACTACGCCTGGCACGCCACCATCACGCACGATGAGATTGGAGCCAAGGCCGATGATGGTGACAGGGATCTCTGCAGGGAGGCGGCTAAGAAAATAAGCTAAATCGTCTTCATCAGCTGGCTGGAAGAAAATTTGCGCGGGTCCACCGACGCGAAACCATGTGAAAGGGGCTAAGGGTTGATTGGCGATGACGCGCCCTTGCACCTCTGGCATGAGTTGCTCTAATTCGGCGGTCAGATCAGGAAAGCTCATCTGGCTCTACTCAAGGTCCCTGCAAGGCCTGTAATTGATCAGGCAAAGCATAGGCCCATTGTGTTATATTTCCTGCGCCCAGACAGACGACATAATCACCCGCCTTGATCATATCACAGAGCATATGGGCTAAACGATCCGGATATTCGAGTGCGTGCACATCGCGATGGCCATGGGCTTTGATGGCGGCAACCAGATGATCACGATCAATCCCCTCGATCGGTTTTTCGCCTGCGGCATAGACATCAGCAATGATTACGCTATCTGCATCATTGAAGCAGGTGGCGAATTGATCGAACAAGGATTGCAGCCGTGTGTAGCGATGGGGCTGCACAATGGCAATGACACGGGCCTTGGTTGAGGCGCGCGCAGCGCGCAGCACAGCGGCAATCTCGACAGGATGGTGGCCGTAATCATCAAAAAAGAGTGTGCCGCGCCATTCGCCTGTGCGAGTGAAGCGGCGTTTGACGCCACCAAATTGTGCCAAAGCACTGCGAATAGCCTCAACGCTCATGCCCAATTGATGCGCCACTGTAATGGCAGCAGTGGCATTGAGTGCATTGTGATGGCCGGGCATGGGCAGAACGAGATTTTGTAAATAAGTGGCATCAGCGGTGACGCGATCGCGGATCAGCACATTGAATTTGGTTGTGCCGCCGCTCAAATCCACATCGAGCAGGCGCACATCTGATTGGGGATTTTCACCATAGGTGATGACACGCCTGTCCTCTATGCGGCCGACCAATTCCTGCACAGTGGGATGATCAAGACACATGACAGCAAAACCATAGAAGGGCAGATTTTCAACGAAGGTGCGGAAGGCTTCCTTTATGGCGTCGAAGGTATGGAAATGATCGAGATGTTCAGGATCAATATTTGTGACAATGGCAACATCCGCGGGCAGTTTGAGAAAAGTGCCATCACTTTCATCTGCTTCCACCACCATCCACTCACCTGCACCCAGACGCGCATTAGTGCCATAGGCATTGATGATGCCGCCATTGATGACAGTTGGATCAAAGCCGCCGGCATCAAGCAGAGTGGCCACCAGAGATGTTGTAGTCGTCTTGCCATGTGTGCCGGCAATCGCAACGCATTGGCGCAAGCGCATCAGCTCGGCAAGCATTTCTGCCCGGCGCACCACAGGCAGGCGCTTTTCGCGTGCGGCCGTGAGTTCGGGATTATCGCGCTTGATGGCCGTGGAGACGACGACCACTTCGGCTTCGCCCAAATGGCGCGGATCATGACCAATGAAAATCACAGCGCCTTTTTCGCGTAGGCGTTTCACATTGGCATTTTCAGAATTATCTGAGCCCTGCACGCGATAGCCCAGATTGAGCAGCACTTCTGCAATGCCCGACATGCCAATGCCGCCAATGCCGACAAAATGGATGGGGCCAAGTTCACGCGGCAGTTTCATTATGCGGCTCCGCAAGCGGGGAAAGGGAGGCAAGGCGCAGGACCAGATCCGCCAGACGCTCGGCAGCATCGGGCAGGCCCGCACTCTTGGCAGCTTGGGCCCGCTGAATCAAGTCTCGCGGAGCGTTGAAGCTCTCTAGCAGTGTTTGGCTGAGCCATTGCGGTGTGAACTGATTTTGCGGGATGATAATGGCAGCGTCTGTTTGTGCCAGATGAGCAGCATTAGCGGCCTGATCCTGATCGAGCGCGAAAGGAAAGGGCACAAGAATAGAGGGGCGACCGATCACGGCAAGCTCGGAAACAGTGGAGGCGCCAGCGCGTGCAATAACGAGATGAGCCTGCGCCATGCGCAGAGGCAGATCTTTAAAGAAGGGTGCGACCTCAGCTTCAATGCCCAGGCGTTGATAGGCCAGACGCACGCGTTCTTCATCCTCGCCGCGCGCTTGCTGAACGATGAGGAGCCGCGATCTGAGTTCAATCGGTAGCAAGGATAAAGCAGGGGGCACAATATCGGACATGACGCGTGCGCCTTGCGAGCCGCCGGTGACCAGAATGCGCCATTTGCTATCTTCAAAGTCTAGATAATCTAATTTTGCTGCGTGCAAAACAGCGGGGCGAATGGGATTGCCTGTGTGCACAATCTTGCGCCGATCTGTTTCTCGCACGCCACTGATTTGCGCAAAGCCAGTTGCAATAGCGGTGACGCGACCTGCAAGAAATTGATTGGCGCGCCCCAGCACTGCATTTTGTTCGTGTACGAGTGAGGGAATGTTGAGCAGACTTGCTGCGAGAACGGGCGGCACTGTGGGATAGCCGCCAAAGCCGATCACGCAAGCGGGTTTAATCTTCTGTAATTTGAAATAGGCTGTGCCTGTGCCCAAAGCCAAAGTCAAAGCAGCATGGGCTTTTCTGATCAATGAGCCGCCGCGTGGCGTTGCTGAGGCAATGGTGTGAATGGCTTTGGCCGGAAAATTCTCACCATAGGCCAGAGCGCGTTCATCTGTGGCAAGCTCGACATCATAATTGCGCCGCGCCAGCGCATTGGCTAGGGCTTCAGCGGGAAATAAATGGCCACCTGTGCCACCGGCGGCCAGGAGAATGGGGCGCTTGTCTTTCATTCGTCGCAACGACCCACGATTTGCGAACGCGGCCGCTTGCGGGTGACAGC
>OMIJ01000009.1 GCA_900299065.1 Hyphomicrobiales bacterium | reverse complement strand
CCTGTAACCAGAGCAATCTGCGCCGCAGCACCCAAATCTTCTGCCAGCACACAGCGGTTGGAAACAAAGCTCTGCCCTGTTTGCTTCAATGCCGCCTCAACAACTGGGTGGCGCCCGCCCTCGATATGAAAAGCACGTGTGTGATCAACTTGAGGGCGTGTCCAATCTCTTTGATTAGCAAGTTCAGCAAGGCTCACCGTCACATCAATAAGTGCCAATGCGCCAGCCATAGATTTGATTGAGGGACCTGACTTCAGGCAAAGATCAGTCAAACGATCAAAGATTTGCAATTCAAGTGAGAGCGCCTGATCAGCCGCAGAAGCAATTTTAGATTCGAGTTCGCCCAATTCCGGCGTTGAAAAACGCATTGCATCAGCCATGGTCTGGCGATGAATGAATATTTCGGAGAGTGGCGGTCGCACGAGGCGCTCGCCCTGCTGCTGCGGCACTTCTAAAAAATATCCCAAAAAATGATTATGCTTGATTTTTAACTGCCGCGTTTGCGCCAGCTCGCTATATTTGGCCTGCAAACTCGCAATCACGCGGCGCGATTCATCACGCAAGGCACGTGCATGATCAAGCTCAACAAGATAATGCGCCCGGACAAAACCGCCATCGCGCCGCTGCAAAGGCAAGTCCTCACTCAAAGCCCGATCAAGCTCAGCCTCCAATTCGGCACCCAAAGCTGCAAGATCAGCTTGCGCACCAGCCATCAACAAAGGCAGCGACGGTGCACTTTGCAAAAGTATTTTGACAGCATCTGCAATGCGCAGACCATCGCGCACAGCCGCGAGATCACGCGGCCCGCCGCGCTGTAAAGCAAGGCGCGAGAGAGCCCGCAACAGATCCGGCATGGATTTTAACCGCTGACGCAAATCGGCCCGCAGCAAGGGCTCGCCATGAAAGAAAGAGACACAATCCAGCCGCTGCTGGATAGCCGCCACATCTGTCAAAGGACCTGATAAATACTCCGCCAGCAGGCGACTGCCACCCGGCGTCACACACAGATCAATTGTATCAAGTAAAGATCCCTCGCGCTTTCCTGAGAGCTTGATCGTCATTTCAAGATTGGCGCGTGTGGAGGCATCAATCTCCATGATCGCACTGCGATTAACGCGCGTCGGAAAAGCCAGCATGGGCCGCGCAGCAATTTGCGTGCGTTCGATATAGCCAATCACAGCCGAAGCAGCCGCAATCTCCGCCCGCGTCAGAGCACCCAAGCCATCCAATGTCGACAGCTTGAAATAATCAAGCAATCTGCGCTCTGCCTGCGCATCGCCAGTCTCACGCGGCAAAGTCACAAAGGCCACTTCTGCTTGATCGAGCATAGAGCGCAGTTCTTTGTCGCTGGCAATGGACTCAGAGGCTATGATTTCTCTGGGCTCGATGCGGGCAATTTCTGCACCGAGGGAATCTGCACTCACCTCGCTCAAGTGAAAGGCGCTGGTAGAAATATCGACAGCGGCCAGACCGTAAGTCCAATCTTCATTCGACAGACGCACACGTGCAATCGCCAACAAAATATTGGCGCGCCCAGGCTCCAGCAATCTGTCTTCAGTAATTGTGCCAGGAGTAACAAGCCGCACCACATCCCGCCGCACGACAGATTTAGGTCCACGCTTTTTTGCTTCGGCTGGATCTTCCATCTGCTCGCAAACTGCCACACGATGGCCCAGCGCAATCAGCCTTTGCAAATAATCATCGGCGCGATCAATCGGCACGCCGCACATGGGAATATCATCGCCCTGATGCTTACCGCGCTTGGTCAACACAATGCCAAGAGCGCGGCTGGCAATTTCGGCATCTTCAAAGAAGAGTTCATAGAAATCCCCCATGCGATAGAACAGCATGGAATCAGGATTGGCCGCTTTAATCTCGATATATTGCGCCATCATAGGCGTAATGCGGTTCAGATCGCTGGACGCAGATGACATAACGATGTGCTCAATTGCTACAAATTGGGCGGAAAGCCTCCGCCATATTAGCAAAGCGCGGGGGCGAGTACATGGCCCCCTAATCAGCGATCCACCATTACTTGCGGTTTGATTGGTTTACCTAGCCCGCTACGACCTCAGACGGTCACCTGTGCGCCCAATTCCACCACGCGATCGGTGGGTATCGCAAAGAAGTCCGTCGCATTCGCTGCCTGCCTGGAGAGCATGATAAACAATTTATCCTGCCAGCGCGGCATATCTGAATGGGATGAGATTTTGATGGTTCGCCGCCCCAGAAAGAACGAGGTCGTCATAATATCATATTTCAGCCCCGCTTTGCGCAGACTTGCAAGCGCAGCGGGAACACGCGGACTTTCCATAAAACCATAATTGAGTCTGATGCGCGTGAAATCAGCCGAGAGATATTCAATCTCATAGCGATGTTGCTGCGGCACTCTGGGCATATCGAGTGTTTTAACCGAGATGATGAAGACACGCTCATGCAGCACTTTATTATGCTTGAGATTATGCATCAATGCCGCAGGCGCAACTTCCGGATCGCTGGTCAAAAACACAGCCGTACCAGCCACGCGTGTGGTTTTGCCTTTCTCCAGCATGCGAATAAGGCTTGTCATGGGAATCGAATCGCGCCGCACCCGGCTCTCAAGCAGACGTGTGCCGCGCATCCATGTCCACATGATCACAACCATGGCAATACCAAGCAGAACAGGCACCCAGCCCCCATCAGCAAGCTTGATCAGATTGGATGAGAAAAAGGCCAGCTCAATCGTCATGAACGAGCCCACCAATAAGCCTGTTCCCCAACGCGGCCAATGCCACAGACGCGAGACGACAACATAAGCAAGGCAAGAATCCACCACCAGCGAAGCCGTCACCGCAATGCCATAGGCTGCTGCCAATGAGCTTGATGATTTAAACATAAAGACGAGCAGCAGGACGCCCATCAGCATCAACATATTGACCCGGGGAATATAGATCTGGCCTTCCTGCGTCGACGATGTGTGTTGAATATCGAGACGCGGCAAAAGCCCCAGCTGAATCGCCTGACGCGCGAGTGAGAAAGCCCCCGTAATCGTCGCCTGGCTGGCAATGACTGTTGCCAATGTCGCCAGCACCACCAAGGGCAGCAAGGCCCATTGCGGCGCCATCAGAAAGAAGGGATTTTCCATCGCTTCTCTGTCATGCAGGATCAAAGCGCCCTGGCCTAGATAATTGAGAATGAGCGAGGGTAGCACCATCACAATCCAGGCGACCTGAATCGGCGAGCGGCCGAAATGACCCATATCGGCATAAAGCGCTTCAGCGCCAGTGACCGCCAGAAACACACTGCCTAGAATGATAAAGCCGACCAGACCATGACTGAAGAGAAAGTGAATGCCTTGAAAAGGATTAAACGCATAAAAAATTTCTGGCGCATCGCCAATATGCGTCACGCCCATCACCGCAATACTTCCAAACCAGAGAATCATAATCGGGCTAAACAGATTGGCAACGCGTGCCGTGCCTGATTTTTGCACGCTGAAGAGCGTGATCAAAATTACAACCGTAATGACCAGCACATAGGGCTCGAAAAAAGGTGTGACGAGCTTGAGGCCTTCCACCGCAGACAAAACCGAAATCGCCGGTGTGATGATCGCATCACCCGCAAATAAGGCTGCGCCTAGAATTCCCAGAAAGATGACACCTGAAGAACGCCGCCCCAACGCATTCTGTGCCAGCGCCATTAAAGCTAAAGTACCACCTTCGCCCTTATTGTCTGCGCGCATCAAGAACAACACATATTTGAGCGTCACTGTGACGAACAAAGCCCAGATCAACAGCGAGACAACGCCGATCACATCAGAAGGCTGAATCCCCCCACCGGCAGCATGCGTTAAAGATTCACGCAAGGCATAAATCGGGCTTGTGCCAATATCGCCATAGACAACGCCAACGGAGGCAAGCGCCAGCGCCAAAAAATTTCCATGTCCATGACCTTGTGCTGACTCATGCCCATGCTCATCGCTATGCCCATCGCCCGCAACAGGCGCAGGACCCTCACCCGGGCCGGCCCCACGCTGAGGCACGGATTGCAGATTGTCCGGATTGGCATTATCGACCATGTTCTAAGCCCAAGTTAGGGGAACGAGACGGCAGCCCCGATCTTCGTCGAGCAGCCCCTATACAGCTTTCAGATCATTCCGAAAAGCCGGACCAGAAGTTTAAAACGTCTGTTTGTAAGAGAATTTCAACACCCTACCGCGACACTGACAGACTGGATGAGGCTTTTTGCCCCAATAAACGAGGCCGCACCCCTTGCAATTGATTATTGAACCCCTGATCGGGGTGGTTTTTTCCGCTTTACTCCTCATTTTGTGGCAATTCTGGCGTATAAACCATTTGAGCAGAAGAAAGCTGGAGCAAAGCCGACAGATTGAGTCTCTGACTGACGAAATCTGGGAATTGAAAGAGGCTCAGACAGCCCGCACGCGTGCTGAAGCCGCCAATGAAGCCAAGACCCGCTTTCTGGCCAATGTGAGCCATGAAATACGCACACCCCTGAACGGCATTCTAGGCATGGCTGATCTTTTGGCCCAAACCAGCCTTGGACCCGAGCAGAGGCATTATCTCGACACTTTGAAAACATCAGGGATGGCTCTAACCAATCTGATTGATGAGATTCTCGATTTTTCTAAAATCGAGGCTGGCAAAATGACCTTGTCTGAAGACTCGTTTGACCTCACCCAAATCGTTGAGGGTGTGATTGAATTGCTCGCCCCTCGCGCCCAGGGCAAAGGTCTCGAAATTGCCGCTTCTGTGGCGTGCGATCTGCCTAAAATTCTCAAGGGAGATTCGGCGCGTCTGCGGCAAGTCTTGCTCAATCTCGCCGGCAATGCTGTCAAATTTACAGAGCGTGGCGGCATTGGATTGAAAGTGCGAAGACAGGGCTACAATCAGATATATTTTGCCATCACCGATACAGGCCCCGGCATTGCCCCTGAGCGGCAGGCTTCAATATTTGAGGAATTTGAACAAGAGGATGAATCAACCACACGCCGTCATGGCGGCACAGGCTTGGGCATTGCCATTTCAAGGCGCATTATCGAGCATATGGGCGGCCAATTGCAGCTTGAATCTAGCACACCGCAAGGCTCAACTTTTGCTTTCACTATATCTTTGCCCGACCTTGAGCAAAGACAGAACACTCGGCCTGACTTGCCCCTCTCGCACTATCACGTCTTATTGATCAGCGCTTCAATTTTTGAAGCCCCCTTTCTGGGAGAAAGGCTCGCCGAAGCAGGCGCTCGCCTGACACGCGCCAAAAGCTATGATCAATCGCTTGAACTGTTTGCTTCCGGTGTCACCCCGGATATTGTCATTATTGATTGCGCTCTGGGCGAAGAGATTACACCACGTCTTGCACAAGCCTCCAAAGCCGCGGGCGTATCACGCAGCCTTGTCCTGTTTTCGCCCTTTGAGCGGCGCAGCTTTGATCAGAACCGGCTGAATGGTTTTGATGGCTGGCTTGTGAAACCTGTGCGGGCACGCTCTCTGCTCGCGCATTTGGCGCAGCATTTCGACAGTCAAACACAAGGAGGCACACAGGAGACGCTGACTCCCCGCAGCCAGACTCTGCAAGGGCGTCATATTCTGCTTGCTGAAGATAATGACATTAATGCGCTCATCGCCACCAAGCATTTGCAGGCCCATGATCTCTCAATTTGCCGCGCGCGCAATGGTCAAGAGGCCTTAAACGAAGCCATGCGCGCGCTCAATGGCGAGATCAAAGCCTTTGATGCTATTTTAATGGATATTCGCATGCCTGAACTCGATGGCATCGAAGTCACACGGCGTATTCGGCGCGTTGAGAGCGAAATGGCCAGAGGGCACACGCCAATTATTGCACTTACCGCCAATGCCTTTGATGAAGATCGCGACCAATGCCTGATGGCAGGCTTTGATGAATTTCTGACCAAACCGATAGACCGCGAAGATTTGATCGCTTGTCTGGGCAAAGCCATTCTGGAGCCGACCTTACAAAATCGCACGGACCTTAGTTCAAATGCAGAAAATCCTAATTATCTTCGCTGAGCTGCGCGAATTGCTGAGCGCTCTTTGAGGGATCAATTCCGGCAATTTCTGCAATCAGCTTTTTAACGATCGCGCCGCCAAAATCTTCATAGGATTTGGCGGGAATAACAAAAGCACCATCACCGCCAATCACAAAGCGGGCATAATAATCATCCAGATCAGGCTCAACTGACAAAATGGGTAAACCATTGATCGTGACACCCTGTTTGACCACATCCTCACGCGCCAGCAGGATTGATCTGCCACTCGTATTGGCCCCATCGCCCGAGACATCAATCACCCGGCGCTCGGCAATCAAAGGCATTTGTGCGAATAAAGTCATGCCATAATCAAGCGCGCCAGAGATCGATGTGCCACCACCAAAGATTTGCCTTTGTGAAGCCCCGATCACTTTGGCCACAGCCTCGGCGCTATCACTGTCACGGATCACCATCCAGGGCATGATCTGCACATGCAGACGCGGCCCGGTCCATTGGAAGAGTGTCACCGCAATGGATTGATGCGGGCCCGAGAGAATGGCTCTTTGCACCTGCGGATTGCGAAAGGCGGCAGCATAGCCCTGGTTTTGTAAATCGAAGCGTCTTTGCGTGACGGAACCGGAGGCATCAACGGCGAGCACCCATTGCAGATCAACTTTTTCCTGCGCAAATGATGATGCATCAGGCACCAGAGCCATAATAAAAAAGGCCAACACAAGCATGGCACGCGCTGAGAAAGAAAAGCCTCTTTGCTTGATGATTTGATCAATTCTCATAGCAATCTCCCTGCCAATTGCCGTTGAGCCAAGTTCACTTGTGCTGACTATGGAGCCTGAGCCTTCACCCTTCAAGCTCTTCGCGCAAGACTTCCAAAGCCAGCCATTCCTCTTCAGCCGCATTCAACTCGGCCTCAACCTTGGCCATCGCCGCCATTACTTTGGCAAAGCCCTCGGCATCCTTGGAGTAGAATTCCGGATCCTCCAGACGTGCTTGCAATTTTCCCTTCATGAGGCTCAATTCATCCATGCGCGCGGGCAAAGTCTCCAGCGCATGTTTCTGCTTGAAGGACAATCGTCCTTTTTTGGCGGGCGGGCTTGTTGTTCTGGACTCTTGATCATCTTCTTTTGAGGCACGTTTAGCCGCAGCAGGATTTGTTTTCGTGCCTGCCAATGCAGCAACACCCACACCGCGTTGCGCCACCATATCGGAATAACCACCGGCATATTCCAGCCATTTACCTTCACCCTCTGCCACAATCACAGAGGTTGCCACACGATCGAGAAAATCGCGATCATGGCTAACGACGATCAAAGTACCGGGATAATCCATCAGCATTTCTTGCAGCAGATCGAGTGTTTCCAAATCCAGATCATTGGTGGGCTCATCGAGCACGAGAAAATTCGACGGCAGAGCCAGTGCCCGCGCCAGGGTCAAGCGTCCACGCTCGCCGCCGGACAGACGCGAGACAGGCGTGCGCGCCTGTTCAGGACCAAAAAGAAAATCTTTCATATAGCCGATGACATGCTTGCGCTCGCCATTGACCTCAACAAAATCACTGCCACCCCCCGTCAAAGCATCTTTCAAAGTCATATCGGCGGCCAGACTCATGCGCTTTTGATCAAGGCTCGCCAATTGCAGATTGGCCCCTAGCTTCACCGTGCCGGACTCAGGCGCGAGCACACCGGTCAGCAGTGAGATTAAAGTCGTTTTGCCCGCACCATTGGGCCCGACAATGCCAATGCGATCGCCCCGCAAAATCCGGATAGAGAAATCCCGCACAATCGGCCGCTCGCCATAGGCTTTGTTGATGCGCTCGGCCTCAACCACAAGCTTGCCCGAGACGCGCCCCTCTGTGGCGGCCATTTTCACATCGCCCATCATCTTGCGTGCTTCGCGCAATTCCTTGCGCAGATCATCAAGGCGAGCCATGCGGCCCATATTGCGCTTTCGCCGCCCGCTTACACCATGGCGCACCCAATGCTCTTCATTAACGATCTGCCGAGCGAGCTTGTGACGATCGCGCTCTTCCTCTTCAATCAATTGATCGCGCCAGGCTTCAAATTCGCCAAAGCCACGATCCAAACGGCGTGTACGCCCACGATCAAGCCAAACCGTTGAGCGTGACAAATTTTGCAAAAAGCGACGATCATGGCTGATGATCACCAGAGCTGATCGCAGACTGGATAATTCTGATTCCAGCCATTCAATCGCGGGAAGATCGAGATGATTGGTTGGCTCATCAAGCAAGAGAATATCCGGCTCGGGCGCCAATACTCGCGCCAGAGCTGCACGGCGGCTCTCACCTCCCGACAAAGTCGAGGGATGTTCCTCACCGCTTAGCCCCAGCTGCTCAAGCAGATAGCGAGCGCGATACTCATCATCACTCGGCCCAAGCCCGGCTTCGACATAGGCGAGCACTGTTTCAAAGCCTGACAGATCGGGCTCTTGCGCTAGATAACGCACGCTTGCATCAGGCTGGAAAAAGCGTTTGCCACCATCAGGCTGAATCTCGCCGGCCGCAATCCGCAGGAGGCGACGCGGCCGGCAATCGTGGTTCCCGTCGCCCCTGACCGGCGTTCCGGCCGCGTGCTCGTGTATGCCGTCGGCTCCGTGACCAGCGGCATACCGGTGGACTGGGCCGTGAGCGACCGCCGACGGGCTTTGTGCACGGCTGGCGGCCATGAAGCGGCCGGGCGACATCGCCGTGATCTCGATCCACTGGGGCACGAACTGGGGATTCGACGTGCCCGATGCGTTCGTCGGGTTCGCCCACCGACTGGTCGAGGGCGGCTTCGATCTGATTCACGGCCATTCCGCGCATCACGTGCGGCCGATCGAGGTTCATCGTGGCCGCCTGATCCTCTACGGCTGCGGCGACCTGATCGACGACTACGAGGGGATCGCCGGCCATGGCCGATACCGAAGTGATCTCGGAATCATGTATTTCCCGACGGTCGAACTCGGCACCGGCCGGCTGGTGGGACTGGCGATGGTGCCGATGCAGATGAGGCGTTTTCGGCTCTGCCACGTCGATGACGACGGCGAACGCTGGCTCAGCGACACGCTGTCCCGCATCAGCCGGGGGTTTGGGTGCACGGTCGAGAGGACGCGGCAGGGCGTGCTGACGCTGCGGTGACCCGGCCGCTCGGACGAACGATCCGTGGCGGGAGCGGATAGGCGGTATGCTGGAGCGGCACGTGGCAGCCAAGCCCGCGGGCATGCGCCGCCGTGCAGATCCTGGCCTTCGTGGCCGGTGCCGAAGGACGGTAGGCTACAGGGCATGTTCGAGCATCGCACCGACCCGCTGTTGCCCAGGCACCGCTTCTTGTGGCGGGTGCTGGGGTTTCTCGGTCTGTCGGCGTTTGTCGTCGGCTGCGCGCTGGGGATCGGCGTTCTCGGCTACCACTTCCTCGGCGGGCTGCCCTGGATCGACGCCCTCGT
>OMIJ01000008.1 GCA_900299065.1 Hyphomicrobiales bacterium | reverse complement strand
TGTGGTGATGTATCAGGCAGAATGTTTGCCACAAAGCGCGTATTGGTTCCCTTGCCGCGTGTTTCTCGCCCGACCTCAGAGGCAGGAATGAGGCGCGGCGGCAGTAGCCCGCGTGCTGGCGCGGAGCAGACTGCAATCTCGCAATCATCGATCGCTGTGAACTCGATGTCGACGCTTGGTGGCGCATAAAGTGAAGAGGGGAGCCCATCGAACGGCGAGTTGCGCCCACCAATATCTCCCATAGACGCGCCGCCGATCTTGGCCCGCGCAGATCCTTGAACCATCACTGCGCAGATTTCTCGGCCAATGCCTCTTCGTTCGAGCCTTTCACCCGCTTTGAGCTGGACAGCCTCGAAGCCTACATAGGACCAGCCTGCGTTTTCGGGTGTGATATTCTGGACCGACGATGAAGCAGAGGATGGTCTTCGCAACAAGGCAGACATCAGATCAACCCAGCTGATTTCAGGGAGGCCGCGACATGAGCATGGCCTTTCTTTGCATAGACTAGTGGATTTGCCTTTTCTGGATCCTGCTCAGCCTCAACCACGACCCAGCCAGAATACCCTTTGAGTTCTCGGAAGACGGCCGGATAATCGACCATGCCGTCGCCCGGAACCGTGTAGATCCCGAGATCCTTGCCTCTGCCAAGAATAGCGTCAAGAAAACTCCAGTCTTCCGATTGCACCTGCTTCATCACGGCGGCACGAACATCCTTGGCGTGAACATGCGTGATGCGGGTGCTATAGGTCCTGGCAAGTTCCACCGGGTCGCATCCGCCCCATGTTGCGTGTCCCGTGTCGAGGAGCAGATTTACCCATGCGCCGCAACCATCCATGAAGCGCGCAATTTCCTCCCGATTTTCGATGATCGTGCCCATGTGATGATGGTAGCACAGTCGCAGTCCTTCACCGGCAATCAGACTGGCAAATTCACTCATGCGTCCGCAATAGGTCGCCCATTGATCCGGAGCCAGCCGCGGTCGTTGCGACAAAGGTTTGCTGCGGTCGCCGTGTATTGCGTTCGATGTTTCTGCAACAATGAAAACATTGGTTCCCATTGCTTTCAAAAGCGCGATATGCGCCTTGGCGAGCTTGAATTCCTCTGCGGCCTCGCGTTCCAGCAAATGAACAGAGTGCCAGCCGCCAACACAGGCCATATCGAAGGGCGAGAGCGCGGCTCTCAAGGCATCTGGTTCGCGTGGGAATTTGTGACCGAGCTCCATGCCAATGAAGCCCGCCTCACGAGCTTGTGCCAGACAGGTTTCGAGCGGCGTCGCACCGCCGATGTCCTGAAGATCATCATTCGACCAACCGATCGGATTTGCACCAATTTTAATTGTCATGTGTCTTAGTTTCCAATGCGTTGATGTTTACGGGCGCTGTCATAGTCGCGCCGCGCCTCTGCGACGCTGGCACGTTCGGAGACTTCTGGAGTGGCGACATCCCACCAGCATCCGCCTACGCCAGTCGAAATCGCAGGATCTGTGTCGATCACGATCACGCTCGTCTTCTTAACCGATCTCGCGATCTGAATTTCACGCTCAAGATCACCCAGCGTCTTAACCTTTACAGCATAAGCCCCCAGCGATGAGGCATGTGCGACAAAATCGATTTTTGGCAATTCGACATTATGGGAGGCTTCGAGCAGATTATTGAATGACGCACCGCCCGTAGCGCGTTGCAGGCGATCAATGCAGCCGAAGCCGCCGTTGTCGAGCAACACGATCGTGAGCGGCATGCCAAGCATGATCGATGTTGCAATTTCGGAATTCATCATAAGGTAAGATCCATCGCCGACCATAACGAATACATGGCGAGAGGGATCTGCCATCTTTACCCCAAGCCCACCGGCAATCTCATAGCCCATGCAAGAATAACCATATTCGAGATGATAGCCGCCGGGCGCGCCTGCATTCCACAGCTTGTGCAATTCGCCTGGCAAACCGCCAGCTGCGCCCACCACAATATCGCTCGGTTGGGATTGACGTTGAACTGCACCAATCACTTGAGCATCGCTGGGGCGAGAGGCCAGCGAGGAAGGATCGGTTACACTCTGGGCGATCTTCTTCCAACTCGATTTCTGTGCTCCTGCATGGTCGCCCCATGCCTGAGGTGCACGCCATTCAGCCATCAAGCTTGAAAGTTGCCCGAGCCCGACCTGTGCATCGGCCACGAGTGTGACTGCGCGAAGTTTCATTGCGTCGAAAGCGGCAACGTTGAGTCCGATGAAGCGCGCATCCGGATTGGTGAACAGGGCATGAGATCCTGTGGTGAAATCCTGAAGGCGCGTGCCGATAGCTAGCACCACATCCGCATCGCGTGCCAATGTATTGGCTGCTGCCGTTCCTGTGACGCCGACTGAGCCCATGTTCCAGATAGAATCCGCAGGCAGGCTGGATTTTCCAGCCTGTGTTTCAGCGCAGGGAATGCCATGGGTTTCACAAAAGTCTAGTAATTGCTGTTCCGCGCCAGAATATAAAACACCGCCACCTGCAATGATGAACGGCTTTCGAGCGCTGCGCAGCAGTTCCGAAGCCGCTTGCAATTCATTGCTGTCGGGCGCAGGCCGACGGATTGACCACACACGCTCAACAAAAAATTCGACAGGATAATCGTAGGCTTCCGCTTGTGTGTCCTGGCACAGGGCCAAAGTCACCGGCCCGCACTCAACAGGATCCGTTAGCACGCTCATGGCGCGATGAAATGCTGGTATCAATTGCTCTGGCCGCATCAATCGATCAAAATATCGCGACACGGGGCGCAAGCAATCGTTTGCTGAAATCGTTCCGTCGCCAAAGTCCTCAATCTGCTGCAAAACAGGATCAGGCCTGCGGCTGGCGTATATATCACCAGGCAGAAGCAGAATCGGCAAGCGATTAACATGGGCGACAGCTGCCGCTGTCACCATATTGGTTGCGCCGGGGCCTATGGAGGTCGTGCAGGCCATGAAACGCCGGCGGCGCGAGGCCTTGGCAAATGCAATTGCCGCATGGGCCATGGCCTGCTCGTTGTGTGCCCTGTAGGTGGGAAGGGTCTCGCGCGCGCCATAAAGCGCCTCTCCAAGGCCTGCGACATTGCCATGCCCGAAGATGGCGAAGACTCCTGCCACGAGCGGAACTCGCGCGCCTTCGATTTCGATGACCTGCGATCGAAGCGCCCGAACGAGCGCCTGAGACATTGTGAGTCTCAGTGTTGATTGTCCCATCTTAAACTCTCGCCTCTCGCTTTAACGAAGACCAAGCCTCGCATAAGCGGCCATATCTGTGTGCCATTTCATCAATGGCCCGCTGATCGTTCCATTGTCCTGCAAACCAAGCACGTGCGGCATCACCAAATATGGTGCGCCCGATTGCAAAGCCTTTCACAATCGGCTCTTTGGCGGCAATGTCGAAGGACTTCACAATGTCGGCTTCGGGCGCGTCAAGACCAAGCATGACGACACCCCTGCAATAGGGATCGTTAGATGTGATGGCATCACCGATTGCGCTCCACGCCGAGCTGGATGATTGCGCTTCGAGCTTCCACCAATCAGGGTTTAGCCCTGCAGTGTAGAGCTGCGTCAATGCGCGTGCGAGTGTTCCTGAGTCAACGGGCCCATGTTTCCCGGCGATGATTTCGATCATGATTTCATGGCCACCGCGACGCGCCGCATTCTGAAAACGCAGAAGTTCGCGTTGTTGCCGCAGGCGTAAGTCTTCCTTGTCGTCGGGATGGTAGAAACATAAACATTTGGCGCAATGGGTCGCTGGCCATTCGTTCATCCATGCGCCGAGACTTCCAAGCTGTTCGACATCAAAATCGAGCGGCCTCGAACCTGGTGCCTCGACAGGGCGCCCAATCCATAATTGGGTACCTTCCGCTTTGAACAATGCGTTGCGGCCATATCGATCGTCCAGCAGCATGCCGAAACCTTCGCGACCTTCCGCTACATTGAGTGCGGCCTGAAGTGCGAGTAGTTTGAAGGCCGCGATACGTTCGGTCTCGGCGTCTGCGGCTTTTGCAATGTCTTCCATTTGGCTGCGATGGTCGATTGCAAGCGCCATGAGATGTCCCGGCATCTTCCGCCGCGTTGTAGAGAAATGAATGTGGTTGAGGCTTGCATCTTTGCGTAGCGCGCGATGCTTCGATCCATTCTTAAGGAAATGCTGAAGTTCCGAAAATGTCGGGCTCTCTGTTGAACAAAGCAGGCGCGAAACAGCAAAGGCTCCGCAGGCATTGGCGAAGGTGCAGCATGTTACAAGGTCTTCACCGCGCAGCCAGCCGCGCAGAAAGCCCGACATAAAAGCATCGCCCGCACCCAGCACATTATAGACATCGACCGGAAATCCCGGCCCTTGCAGGCCTTTGTCCAAGTCATCTGGTATAGCGCCGGG
Source organism: Hyphomicrobiales bacterium (assembly GCA_900299065.1). Lineage (GTDB taxonomy): Bacteria > Pseudomonadota > Alphaproteobacteria > Rhizobiales > Beijerinckiaceae > Terripilifer. Next base: position 315 of record OMIJ01000008.1, on the reverse strand, counting down.
AAACAGCACACAGCCCATGGGACCACGCTTGCAGACGATCAGGGCCTGAGGTGCGAGCGAGCGGATACAGGCAAGGGCGGCTAAAGTATCTTCGGAACCGCCCGCCACGCGGATTTCTTCTTCGGTGCCAACGATAAGATCGCAATCTGGCAAAATAGCCTGCAAATGCGCTGTAACTGTATCAGATTTGATGTAGCGCTCTTCGCCGGCCCCATGGCCGGCAAGACCCCAAAGATTGGGACGATAATCGATGTCGAACACGACTTTTCGCTCATTGGCGCGTACGATGGAGATTGCCTTGCGCTGTGCGGCAGC
>OMIJ01000007.1 GCA_900299065.1 Hyphomicrobiales bacterium | reverse complement strand
TTCTCCGGCGTGCAGCTTTTTTTTCAAGCAGAAGACGGCATACGAGATTCCTCTACGTCTCGTGGGCTCGTCAGCAATGAGTAATTTGGGCCGTGTCGCCAAAGCAATGGCAATCATCACTCTTTGACGCATCCCGCCTGAAAATTGGTGCGGATAATCATGAATGCGCGATGATGCAGCCGGAATGCGTACCTTATCAAGCAGTCGAAGCGTCTCACGCCGGGCTTCGCTCTCGCTGATCGACATATGACATAACAAAGCCTCTGAAATCTGATCACCAATCGTGAACAGGGGATTGAGGCTGGTCATGGGCTCCTGAAAGATCATCGAAAGATCCCGACCCCGCGATTGTCTCATCTGCTGATCAGACAAAGCGAAGAGATCCTGACCCGCCAGAATGGCTTTGCCTGAAACGCGCGTGAGCTCTTTGGGAAGAAGCCTTAATAAAGACAGCGCGGAAACACTTTTTCCTGATCCGCTTTCACCAACTATGGCCAAGGTCTCGCCTGAGCCAATTGTAAACGAGACATTCTGAACAACCTCCCGCCATCCCTGCGCATCGCGAAAGGCAATCGACAACCCCTCAACAGATAAAAGAGGCACTTGGCTCTGATGCTCTGGCGCGCGGGCATTGATCATCAAACTGATCCTTTCAGGCTCAAGGCAAGCAATGAGCTCAATCAGGCCATTTTAATAAGGCATCAAAGCGATGCAGGGCCCGATTACGCAAGGGCGTTGCGATGATCTCATTTGACGCTCTGGCCTTTTCAAGCTCCTCCACAAGGCGAGCTGCAACAATTTTTTCCTGACCCGGATGTAGATTGCAAGGATCCAGATAAAAGTGATGATGCTCTATTTCATGATCACGCACGATGACAGGCGGATTGCCGCGACTGAGTGCGCCGGCAAGATCCCAGGCCGTTATATGCGCCTGCTCTGGAGAAACACACAAGCGAAGGCGATCAAGCGGATTATTGGTTGGATCGGGCTCAATATGAGCCTGAATACCCGGGCGTCCATCCAATGTCGCTTTCCAATAATGAAGATAATCTGTTTCACGCTTGCGGATTGCTTCATGGTCCCTATGCTCCCAGGCCTCCAGCGCCGCCATCACGCCATAAATGCTTTCCTTACCAACCTTCATGCCGCGGCCAATCCCCATATTTTGTAAAAAGGCATTGCGAACAAAATCTTTTCGACCTGCAACCAATCCTGTAGTCGGGCCCCCCAGAAATTTATGTCCCGAATAGATCGCGATATCCGCACCCTGCGCTATGAAAAGTCGCAGATCATATTCGGATGCCGCGTCAACAATAACAGGAACGCCCTTGGCATGTGCAATCTCTACAAAATCAGGCAGAGACAAAAGGCCGTAATCGACAACATGATGAGAGACGACATAAACAGCAGCGGCTGTTCTCTCAGTAATGGCATTTTCAAGATGAAAGCGATGTGTCGATGTGGCTTGGCCGATTAAAGTTACCTTGCCTCCGCCAAGTCGTATGGCTTGATCAACAGGCGCACCATAACTCACGCAATGCCCCATTTGTAAGAGGACTTCATTCTTCTCAGATGTGACATCGGGCAGCTTCTCAATGGCAAGAAGATTTGGGCCCGTAATCGTGCCAGCAACAGCAAGACTAATGCCAGACGAGCAAGAGGCTGTGACAAATCCTGCTTCTGCGCCCGTCAAACGTGCAATCACTGTGCTAGCTTTGCGCTGCAAATCAGTGATCTCGACGAAATGCGGCAAAATGTCTTTCATCGCTTCGATTGCCTGCGGAACAACAATAGATGCACCCAATGCTGTCAGGGTGCCTGACACATTAATCACAGGCCGCAACCCAATCTTGTTACGCACATCATCCGTCATGAAACTTCTCCAATTGTGTCCTGGGCATCAATTGACCATCGACAATTATGCCATAATAATGTAAGTGGTGACGATTGAGCCTGTGAGCAAAGCATCGATCAATTCAGCGAGGAAGTTGAACTTGGCCATACGCACATTATCCTTGGCAGCAGGTTAAATGACCAAGACACAATCTTTCGACGCACAATCGCATCCAAACCTGCTTACGCAGGATAGACCTGCTGCCCGTACTCGAGTCAGCGGCATAGATCGCGCGATGCAAATTCTGGATCATCTCTATGAGACCGGATCGCCAGCCAGTGCTTATGAGATCGCTAAAGCGATCAAAGCCCCACTGTCCACCGTTTACGTGATCATAGATGATCTTGTCACCAAGACCATGTTGGTTCGTTATCCCGATGGCACAATCTGGCTGGGCTCCCGGCTTTACCATTACGGTCTTGCCTATGCGCGCTCGCTTGATTTTATCAGCATAGCCACGCAGGAAATGCATAATCTGTGTCGACAAATTGGCGAGACTGTCCAAATATGCGGCCGGGATGGGGATTACATGCTTGTACTCGCTATGGCCGATGGGCCGAGTCATTTTCAAATTGCCTCGCGTGTGGGCTCGCGCATTCCGCTGAACTGGACCGCCTCCGGCCGCCTTCTGGTCGGACATTTGCCGCAAGAAGATCGCATCAACCTGTTTAAACGCTGCGCCCGATCTTCGCCAACTGGCCGCGCAGAAATTGATGCACGCATGCTTTCGGATCTGGCCGGCAAAGCTTTTGAACAATCTCTGTCCATTCAGGTCGCCGAATCTGATTATGCGGTCGCTTGCATAGCCTCGCCCATTCGTGATCAACAGGGCAGCTGTGTGGCAACGATTTCTGTTGTGCTTCCCGAACAAAAAATCATAACGGATGAATCGGGATATGCCGAGCGCGTCAAAGCCTCTGCGGCGCGCATTGAGGATATGATGGGCTGGCGTAATCATGACTTGCGTCCCAATGCTCACTCATAAAGCGCAAAGATAGCTTCAATTTCGACGGTAATATTGCCTGGCAGAGAGGCAAATCCAACGGCTGATCGCGCATGTCGTCCCCCCTCTGCAAACACATCGACAAAC
>OMIJ01000006.1 GCA_900299065.1 Hyphomicrobiales bacterium | reverse complement strand
CCATAATGGGCCAGCAAAGTTTTGGTCACGCGCGTGTCTTCGGCAATTACAGCATCGGCCGCAGCCAGAGTCGCCAGCGCCCGGAAAGTAATGTCGCCCAGATTGCCAATGGGTGTAGCCACAACATGCAGGCCAGGTGCAATCGGCTCGGCTTCGGCCCTCAGACCCAAAGCTGTAAAGCTCGCAGGAGCACTCGGTTTTGAAGCTTCCTGTGGATGGGCTTGTTTTTCGCGCGCGCTCATGGGTTAAATCCAGATCTGATCCCGAGGGCATGCCGCTAATGGCATGGCACTTAGGATCGACTATCATTTTGCACGAACCTAGCGTTCTGTAAATCGTCCTTTTGTTTTTTTTAAAGAACAGATTGCGATCTGAGTAAAAATACCTGATTTGATGGAAATTGACCTTTAACCATTCGTTTCTTTTGGCCAGATAATGATTTTGCAAGATTTTGGGCAGGTTCTGGCGTTTTGGGGTGGAATTTGAAACAGGCTTCCGTGACACCAGCCCGCAGGGCTTGCTTCAATCATCCCCTGCGGCGGGGTATTCTGGTTCTTCTGCTTACAGGGGGGCTTGCCGCCTGTGGCACTTACAGCACCTTCGGCCCCATGATTCCTGGTGCCAATGTGCAGGCTCCAACCACTCAGCCAAGTGTTGAACCCACAATCGAGAACACTAATGTCCTTGGATCGGGCGAAGTGCGAGTGGGCCTCATTTTGCCTTTGACGCAAGGCTCTGGCCCAAGCCTCGTTGGGACATCCATGCGCAATGCTGCCGAATTGGCAATTGCGGAATCCGGTGGCTCTGACATCTCCTTGATGGTGTTTGATGATCAATCCTCGCCGGAGGGTGCGAGCGGTGCGACACAATCTGCGCTGTCTCAGGGCGCTGAACTTATTATTGGCCCGCTCTATGCCAATAATGTGCGCGAAGCCAGTCGACTCGCGCGCGGGGCCGGCAAATCCATGATTGCCTTTTCAACCGATACAAATGTTGCTTCGCGCGGAACCTATCTTCTGTCTTTTCTCGTCGAAGGCTATGTGAATCGCATTGTCGATTTTGCTGCGCAGAGAGGCAAGAAATCCTTTGCCGCGCTCGTGCCTGAAAATGATTATGGCACAGTGGCTCTTGCTGAATTCCAGCAAGCGGCTGCACGCCGAAATATTCGCGTTCAGGCTATTGAGCGCTATGCGCCAGGCCAATCTTCCGGTGCTGTTCAGCGCATTGCCGCGATTGCCAGTCAGATTGATGCTCTTTTCATTCCTGAACAGGCCGATGCAATGGCAATAGTGGCCGCGCAATTAACAACAGCGGGTCTCGAGTCCAAACGTGTCCAGATTTTGGGAACAGGCCTTTGGAATGATGCGCGTGTTCTTAAATTGCCAGCCTTGCAGGGCGCATGGTTTTCCGCCCCGGAAAATGGCGGCTTTAATGCCTTTGCCCAGCGCTATCGCGCCAAATTCGGATCAGATCCCACACGTCTGGCCACTTTGTCTTATGATGCTGTCTCTCTGGCCGCAGCATTGGCGCGCTCGCAAGGCGCACAGCGTTTTAGCGAGTCCACTTTGACAAATCCCTCTGGCTTTAATGGTGCCGATGGTATTTTCCGCTTTAGTGCAGATGGTCAGGTGGAGCGCGGCCTCTCCATTTTGCAAATCAACAACGGCACAACCAGCGTTGTCAGTCCCGCACCGCGCAGCTTTGGCGGCTGATCAGGCCGCCAGATCTGCAACAACGGAATCAAGCACAGGAAAGCCTTCGCTTGTTACGCGCAAATGACCTGTGTCGGTGCGCTCGATCATGCCATCTTCGATCAGCGTGGTAATGCGATAATCATCGAGCGGGCGTCCGGCAATGGTTTCAAATCGCACCGGGTCTATGCCCTCGGCCAGTCGCAGCCCCATCAGCAAAAACTCATCGGCCTGTTCGCCAGCTGAAAGCGGCGAATTTTCGATCAGTCCATTGCCTTCCGTCTCAACCACTGTCAGCCACATTTCGGGATGACGTTCAGTTGATTGCGCCATGCGACCAAAGGGCGTCGTCAAACGCCCGTGTGCGCCAGGCCCAACGCCGGCATAATCGCCATAGCGCCAATAGATCAGATTATGACGACTTTCAGCCCCCGGGCGCGCATGATTGGAGACTTCATAGGCAGGCAGTCCAGCCTTTTGTGTGACCTCTTGTGTCACATCCCATAGGCTGCGCGAGAGATCAGGATCGGGCATCGCCAAACGGCCAGACTCAAATAATTTCTCAAACATTGTGTCGGGCTCTATGGTCAATTGATAGAGCGAGAGATGTTCGCCCGCGCGATGCAGGGCCTCTTCAAGCTCGGCTTTCCAAGCCCAGGCCGATTGGCCGGGCCGCGCATAGATGAGATCAAATGTGTAGCGATCAAAAGTTGAGGATGCGATGGAGAGCGCATTCATCGCTTCTTGTACGCTGTGCAGACGCCCGAGCATTTTGAGATCGGCATCATTGAGCGCTTGTACGCCTAAAGAGACACGATTGACTCCCGCATCGCGATAGCCGCGAAACCGCTCTGCCTCTACCGATGTCGGATTGGCTTCTAGCGTGATTTCCGCTTTTGGAGACAAGCTCCAATGATCGCTGACGGCCCCGATCAGGCCAGCCACTGTTGAAGGTTTCATCAAGGAGGGCGTGCCGCCACCAAAGAAGATCGAATCAACAATCCGCCCTGTAGTCAGGCTGGCGCGATGCGCCAATTCTGTGCGGAAGGCCGCCAGGAAACGCTCTTCATCGACCGGATGTTGCCGGACGTGGCTGTTAAAATCGCAATATGGGCATTTGGAGAGGCAAAAAGGCCAATGAATATAAACGCCAAAGCCGGGATCACGAGAAGGAATCGTGGCAGTCATAAGCCCTTATCGCATGGACGGAGCGTGGGTCCAAGAGTCGAAAGCAACATCCTTCAGAGCGTCCAAGCCTCTGACAGGAATACCAACTTCCCGCCCACTGTCGCGCAAAGACCCTAAGCCCGCGTTAAGCATGCAGACTTATTGGCCATAGAGCAGGCGGGCACGGATCGTCCCGTCGATCTTTCGAAGATCTTCGAGCACGTCATTGGCTTGCTGCCGCGACGAGGTGCCATCCGATTCCACCACGACATAGCCAATATCACCGGAGGTCTGGAGATATTGCGAACAAATATTGAGGCCGCGGCTGGAGAAGCTGTTGTTGATGCGGTTCATCACGCCAGGCACATTATTGTGCACATGAATGAAGCGTGTGCCTGATTGGCTAGGCGGCAATTGCACTTGCGGGAAATTGACAGCACCAAGCGTGGAGCCCACATCGCTATATTCGATGAGCTTTTTGGCGACTTCTGCACCAATCCGTTCCTGCGCTTCCTCGGTCGAGCCGCCGATATGTGGAGTGAGGATCACATTATCGAGGCCTTGAAGGGGGGAGACGAATTTTTCCTTGTTGGATGTTGGTTCAACCGGAAACACATCGACTGCTGCGCCGCGCAAATGGCCGGATTTGAGAGACCGTGCCACGGCCTCGAGATCGGCAACTGTGCCACGGCTATTATTGATAAAATAAGAGCCAGGCTTCATCTTTTTGAGCTGATCTTCGCCAATCATATTGAATGTGGCGGGTGTCTCGGGCACATGCAGGCTGACAACATCGCTCTGCGCGAGCAGCTCATCAAGCGTTGCCACCGGCTCCGTATTGCCATGTCGTAATTTGTCGACAATGTCGAAATAGATCACGCGCATGCCCATGGCTTCAGCCAGATTGGACAATTGTGAGCCAATATTGCCATAGCCAATATCACCGGAGGTCTGGAGATATTGCGAACAAATATTGAGGCCGCGGCTGGAGAAGCTGTTGTTGATGCGGT
>OMIJ01000005.1 GCA_900299065.1 Hyphomicrobiales bacterium | reverse complement strand
CGCAAGCCTCAAAAAAGAGGATGGGACATCTGTTCTCTTTATTACGCATGATATGGGTGTTGTTGCGCAAATATCTGATCGTGTCAGCGTCATGTATAAGGGGCAACAAGTTGAAACAGCCGTGACGCAGGAGATCTTTGCTCGCCCGCAGCATGCTTACACTAAAGCTCTGCTCGCCTCTGTTCCGCGTCTTGGCGAAATGCAAAATCATTCTCGTCCCTTGAGATTTCCTGTTGTTGATATGACAAACGGGAATCTTAATATGCCGGTCGAAATGACCAATGAGCCTGATTTGAAGCAACCAATTCTTGAAGTGCGTAATCTTTCGAAACGGTTTGACATTCAATCAGGACTCTTCGCTCGCCTGACGGGTAGGGTTCATGCGGTCGAAAATGTCTCGTTTTCCTTGTTTCCTGGCGAAACTTTGGCGCTTGTGGGTGAGTCAGGCTGCGGCAAATCAACCACGGGTCGCTTGATCCTGCGCTTGATTGAACCTGACTCAGGCTCACTGAAAATAAGGGGGCAGGATGTATTGACTCCTGCGCAAAAGGATCTGCGGGAGTTTCGCAAATCTGTTCAGATGATTTTTCAGGATCCCTTTGCCACACTCAATCCTCGAATGACCATAGGGCAAGCAATTGCAGAACCCTTTCTTGAGCATCAGATGGGATCGCGCCAGCAGGCAAATTTGATCGTCAGTGAGCTGTTAAAGAAAGTTGGTTTGACACCTGATATGGCGCAACGCTATCCGCATGAGTTTTCGGGTGGGCAAAGACAGAGAATCTGTATTGCTCGAGCTCTTATTCTTGAACCCAAAGTGATTGTTGCGGATGAAAGTGTTTCAGCTCTGGATGTTTCTGTTAAGGCGCAAGTGATCAATCTTCTTCTCGATCTCCAACAGAGTCTCAAGCTGTCTTTTCTCTTTATCAGCCATGATATGGCGGTGGTTGAGCGTGTCAGTCATCGTGTTGGTGTGATGTATCTGGGCGAGATTGTGGAGATTGGTCCGCGTGCAGCCGTATTTGGCAATCCTCAGCATGATTATACAAAAAAGCTTATCTCTGCCGTTCCTGTTCCTGATCCCAATCATCGCCGTCTTGTCTCCAGCGTTGCAGGTGATGAATTAAAAAGCCCGATTAGAGCGCCGGATTATCATCCGCCCCTGCGTCATTATCGGGAAATTTCGCCCGGACATTTTGTTGCGCATTAGGGTCAGCTCTCTTCAACTTCCTCACACTATTTCAAGCCTGAATCTTTGACTTGCTTATGAGGATCAATCTCATTAATGGGGATGCTTGGCTCCTCACGCCTCTGCCCTTGGGGGAAAGGCGCCATCGTCAAGTTTAATGGTTAGAGCAAGTCGAGGCAGGCTGTGTTTTAGTTTGGCCTGAGTCACATGATCAGGGCCTTAATCTTCTTTGCTTTTGACCCTATCCCAGCCTGTGTCGATTTGCTTTGCGCTGGCCGCAAGAGGCGCTATACCTTGCCTATCATCACATAAGGCTCATTCCATGGCCTCTTCATCTGTATCTTCTTCTTTATCCGAAGCGTTCATCGCGAGTGGCACCTATCGTCGTGATGGTCTGTCGGTCTATGGGCCGCTGGATCTTAAGCATACAGCCCTGCTTGTGATGAATATGCAGAATGCCTGGCTCGCTAAGGGCGCTCCGTTTGAGCCATTTGGCGAAGCCTCAACGCTATCGATTCTCGCCACTGTCAATCGCCTTGCCAAATCCGTTCGTGATGGTGGCGGACAAGTGATTTGGTTTCGCACGACAACAGGCGCGCCCGGTGCAGCGGATTATTGGGCAACCTATTTTGATCATTTCGTCGGCCCATCGAAGCGAGATGCTGCGATAGATGCTTTGGTGGAGGGTTCGCACTGGCATGAGCTCTCGCCAATGATCCAGCGATAGCCGGGCGATTGGGTGCTGAACAAGCGCCGCTTCAGCGCCTTTGTGCGCAATGATTATGATCTGGAGGAGAAGCTGCGCGCTAGAGGACTCGATACTGTTCTGGTTGCTGGTACGGCTACTAATATCTGCTGTGAATCCACAATTCGTGATGCCATGATGCGCGACTTCCGCACCTATATGCCGCATGATGCGGTGAGTGCGCCGCGTCCGGACGGCCATGCGGCGGGATTGCGCAGCGTCATGCAATCTTTTGCCGATATTCGATCCGTCGATCAAATTCTGGGTGGTCCTTAAGATGAGTGACGAAGACGATTGGTTCGAATTATTCGATCTGCGGGTCGAAGTCGTGGCGCCGCCCGGCGCTCGGATACTCTGCAGTCAAAAAATTGGCGATTATTTCGACGTTCAGGGCGAGCTGTTGCATTTCCAGCCTGATATGCCGTTTAGTCTCTACAATCTCGCAGCGGTTATTCCTCTGCTGCCGGCCAAGCAACGTCCTTTCGCCCCGAATGATTGGATGAGCACGGATGCTGAAGTTGCCTGTGCTGATCCTAGCTGCCCGTCGCGCTTGCGCATTACCCGCACTGGTAAAAGACGCTTTCGACATTCCCAAACATCTGGACTGCCGCTCATTCGCAAAGCGACGTGAAAATAGGGCGACGTGAAAACAAGACAATTTGAAAATATTAACGGTCCAAAACATCAAATCAAGTCACAGAGGTCTGCCTTGTCGGTTGAACGCAAAGTTATCGCTCCTGCCTATTCGATTTCACGCTTGCTCAAGGGCGGCTGGCAATTGTCCAGCGGTCATAATGAGAGCGTCGAGCGCCAGAAGGGCATTGCCGATATGGCGGCTTTTGTGGAAGCCGGGATCACCAGTTTCGACTGTGCCGATCATTATCTGGGTGTCGAGCAAATGATCGGCGATTTCTGCCGCGCCTATCCTTCCCTTGCAAAGCAGGTCCAGGTCCACACCAAATATGTGCCGGACTTTGATGCTCTGGCGCGTACCAAGCGCGAGGATGTGGTGCGTATCATCGATCGTTCGCTGATGCGCCTTGGTGTTGAGCGGCTCGATCTCGTGCAGTTTTTCTGGTGGGACTGGACTGTGCCGGGCGCTGTGGATACAGCGTTGGTGCTCAAGGATTTGCAGAGCGCAGGTAAAATCCACCTCCTTGGCGTCACCAATTTTACCACGCCGCAATTGCGCCAATTCGTTGATGCAGGTGTGCCTATTGTTGTGAACCAATTGCAATATTCGCTTGTCGATGCGCGACCCGAGCGTGAACAGCGCGATTATTGCATCAACAATGGCATTGCGCTTTTGACCTATGGGCATTTGCTTGGTGGGTTCATGGGTGAGGCTTGGCTTGGCCAGCCCGAAGCGCAGGAGCCTTTCACCAATCGCAGTCTGCGAAAATACAAGCTGATCATTGAGGATTTTGGTGGCTGGGCGCTGTTTCAGGACTTGCTGGCGACGTTGAAAAAGATCGGGGATCGGCACGGCGTCGGCCTTGGCGAAGTAGCCCTGCGCTGGACTTTGGATCGCCCGGGCGTTGCCGGCTGCATTGTGGGAGCGACATCAACGCGGCATCTGGCGCGTAATCTGAAAGTCTTCGATATTGAATTGACCGAAGAAGACCGCAGAGAGCTAGAGGCAATTCGTGCCCGTCGCACCGGTCCGCAGGGAGATTGCTACGAGCTGGAAAATGATGCCGAGGGCCGCCACGGGCGTATCATGCGCCGCAATCAGAATTCGCTCGAAGACAAGCCCTGGCCGGGTTAGTCGCACTCATGCATGTGATCGCAAATCTGCCCGGCAATGTGCAGTCCTGCATGAGCTAGGCAAAGGCTCCGGTTGACCCGCCAAGCCCGGACATTATAGTGAAATGCCCCATAAGGTGGCGAGGATCAGGGCGAAAATGTTTTCAGTCAATGAGTTGATACCCAATGGCAGCATTGAGGTTGTTGATGCCAACAGCCCGGCTGATGTTCAGCTTCGGTTACGTGTGGATGCCGGCGACTCGCCCTTTCTGTATTATTTTCACTTTCGCACCGCTGGCGCGCGTGGCGTGAAATGCCGCTATACGCTTCAGAATGCAGCCGCCGTCCTTAAATTCCTGCTTCCAACCCATACCAAGCTCGAAGGCTGTCTCTTATACACATCTGACGCTGCCGACGATACT
>OMIJ01000004.1 GCA_900299065.1 Hyphomicrobiales bacterium | reverse complement strand
AGCCTTACAAATTCAATCTGCTTAAGCCTTGCATTATCCTTGCTGGTCAGCACCACAGCCGCGCCACGTGTGAGGCCGGACAGAAGACTGGTCGCCTCCGACAAAAGACCTTCGAGATTGCGACCAGCAGACGCGGCTTTCACCTCGATCTCGATGCGCTTGCGATCCTCACCAGACAGATTACCAACTTCGAGCATAGCATCGACAAAAAAGCGCAGTCCCAGCTCCGTGGGAATGCGCCCAGCACTAGTGTGGGGGGCATAGATCAAGCCAATGTCTTCGAGATCCTGCATCACATTGCGCACAGAGGCGGGCGACAATGCCACGGGGAGAATGCGCGAGACATGGCGCGAGCCCACAGGCTCGCCGGTCTCCAGATAAGAATCGACGATGCGACGAAAAATCTCCCGCGAGCGATCATTCAACTCGGAGAGGAGATTACGTCTTGTCTCATTATTTTCATTCAGCAAAGGCATGAGATCAAAATGGCGGAGCCGAGTGCAGAGTTCAAGAGTTAGTTAGGCAGGCCCGGACTTGATCCTGAGCGCCCCTGCCCCCATAAAGGGCGCAGGTTCGGAGATCACAATGGCAAACGACCCGCTAGCCCGGAAGGTCAGCTTTAATTGGGAAGACCCCTTTGCGCTTGAGCAACAACTCACCGATGAAGAGCGCATGATCCGGGATAGCGCCCGAGCTTTTGCGCAGGACAAATTACTGCCGCGTGTCATCAAGGCCTATGCCGAAGAACAGACCGATCCCGAGATCTTTCGTGAAATGGGAAGGCTGGGACTCATGGGGATCACTCTGCCCGAGCGTTATGGCTGTGCCCAAGCCAGCTATGTGGCCTATGGTCTGGTCGCTCGCGAGATCGAGCGGGTGGATTCCGGCTATCGCTCGATGAATAGCGTGCAATCCTCGCTCGTCATGTATCCGATCTATGCCTATGGCAGCGAGGCGCAAAAGGATCATTATCTGCCGCGTCTGGCCTCGGGTGAATGGATTGGCTGTTTTGGGCTAACCGAGCCAGATGCAGGCTCTGACCCCGGCTCAATGACCACAAGGGCGCAGAAGATCCCCAATGGCTATCGCCTCACCGGCAGTAAAATGTGGATCTCTAATGCTCCCATTGCCGATGTCTTCGTGATCTGGGCGAAATCTGATGCGCATGGCGGGGATATTCGCGGCTTCATCCTTGATAAGGGGATGAAAGGACTGTCCGCCCCCCAAATCCATGGCAAATTATCGCTACGCGCCTCGATCACAGGGGAGATCGTGCTTGATGGCGTCGAAGTGAGTGAAGAGGCCCTGCTTCCCCTGGCCAAGGGCCTGAAGGCACCCTTCAGCTGCCTGAACCGCGCTCGCTATGGCATTGCCTGGGGCGTTATGGGAGCGGCAGAGGATTGCTGGCATAGGGCCAGAAGCTATGTGCTGGAGCGAAAGCAATTTCGTCGTCCGCTGGCAGCTACGCAATTGGTGCAGAAGAAGCTTGCAGATATGCAGACTGAAATCACATTGGGGCTTCAGGCCGCTTTACGGGTCGGACAATTGTTCGATCAAGATCAGGCCGCGCCAGAAATGATTTCACTGATCAAGCGTAACAATTGTGGCAAGGCTCTGGACATAGCCCGACTTGCAAGAGACATGCATGGCGGCAATGGCATTCACTCCGACTATCATGTGATGCGTCATGCCCAGAATCTTGAGACCGTGAACACCTATGAGGGCACGCATGATGTGCATGCTCTGATCCTAGGTCGGGCGCAAACAGGCCTGCAGGCCTTTTTCTGAAGGCGGGAGGGAATGAAGCAGCCAGGATTATCGCTTATGATGAGGGGCCATTTCCTCCTCGCTCTGGCCTCACTCTATCCATCCAATGCACTGTCTTTAAATGAAATTAAATCTCAACTTCAAGTTATAGCTAAAGTTGAAGATCCAGCCTGCGCTCGCATGGCGCAAAATTATGCCCTGATGATAGCTCCGCCCTCGGGTCATGGACTCCTTAAACCGCCGCAGAGCGGACCCCAACGCAAAGGACAGGCTGTAGATCCCGCTGATCTGATCAAATCAGCCCCCACGGCGAAAGGAACTCCCTTCGCTCAAGCCTATCGCTCAGCATATGAGAAATGCTTGGCGACAAAAGGTTAGATAACTGATTTAGCTATATATTATGCTGGCATAGGAATTGCTGAAGTCTGCCCAGACTTATATTGTGCAAGACAGGACGCCATCCATGATGCAAATACCACGCTCCGGCATTGCCGCCGCTTCGCGCGATTTGAATGTCGTTTCGAACAATTTGGCCAATGCTCTGACCACAGGCTTCAAGAAATCCCATTCTCTCTTCGTCGATGTTGTATCGGAAGGCTCGGGCACAGGTCCGGGTGTCGGAACTCAGAATGGAACGATGATGAGTGAAGTCAAAAAGAGCCTGTCACAGGGATCTCTGACCACGACATCCAGCAGCCTCGATCTGGCCTTAATGGGTGAAGGCTTCTTCGTTTTTGGTGATCCCAAGGCGAGCCCGGGCAATGATCCGATCTACACCTATAGCCGCTCGGGCAAGCTGAGCATGGATGCAAACGGCACAATTACAGATATTTCTGGCGCTCCTTTGATGGGGCTGCCCGTCAGCAGCAATGGCGTGGTTGGCACAAATCCCCAGCCGCTCAATCTGACAGCTGCAGCTAAAGGCAACATCGGGAACATTACAAGCATTCAGATAGATAACAATGGCGTCATCAGCCTGAATTTAAACGATGGTTCGCAGACCAAAGCCGGTGCTGTCGCTTTGGCGAGTTTCCTGAATGAGCAGGCCCTGACCTCGGCATCAGGTTCAAAATGGCAGGCCAGTGATCAATCCGGTCCGCCAGAGTTCAGCGCCGCCAATCGCAATGGCCTCGGCAAGGTCAATCAAGGCTCTTTAGAAGATTCCAATGTCGATTTAACTGGCGAAATGCTGCACATGATCAGCGCCCAGCAGGCCTATAATGGCAATGCGCGCGCCTTGCAGACTAGCTCGGAAATGCTGCGCTCGGCGATTGAAACACTGGCGCATGGCTAAGGCCTGATCCGAAATGTCCCATTTTGGCACTCATTTTTGAAAAAGAGGTGGAACACCAAACGATTGTGACCTAAGATAGATGCAGTTCTTGTCGATTTGCGTTTATCAAGGCGAAGCATGACCCTTGACATACCGCCACTTATGAGACCGCCTCTGGTGAACCGTACGGCTTCATCGGAATGGCGCGATAGTGTCGGTTTGACCAGTCTGACAGGGCGCTCCGACACGCCCGGCACGATCTATGGGCTTGATGGCACTTCACCATCTGCGCCGGACATGGATTATGGCGGCGGAACCCAGCTCTCTGTGCAGGACATGCCCAGCGGCTCAACGGCTCGCCAATTGGCGCGTCGTCACATGGCCAATCCGGGCATGCTGGCCGATTCAATGTCTTGGGATCAGTCTCGTCCGCTTTATAACCCCCGTGGGGCCCCCTCCGATGCCTCCCCGGCCTTGACACGGCTGGAAGCGCGCATAGCCCTCGAACCCAATTACGTACACCAATACGCCAGTACCCGTTACGCGAATGTCTCCGTCCTGCCCTGGTTACTGGCAGAGCGCAAAATGCGGGTCGACATATTGGTCTAGGACCGATGATGACCGACGACGACTTTATTGCTGCTCTCGAAGATCTGGTGCGAAAGGCGCCACAATTCCGTCTCGTGCGCTCCGAGCGGACAGCGGACATATTGCTCAGACGCATTGATGTCGACAAAATGCAGGAACGGGCCAAGACCTTCGCCCTCGCCTTTCGAGGCATTATGAATGCTGATCCCAAGAAACCGCGCGGCGGAGGCTGGATCTAATGGTCGGCAAAATCCTAGCAGCGCTGACTGGCCCCTTTGCCATTGCACTTTATTGCGTGCTCGCCCTCGCGGCTGGCGGCGGCGCTGGATTTTTTATATATAAATCAGTTGTTAAAGCTCAGCAGATCAAAATGCAGGCGGAAAAGGAAGCTGCCGAAGCGGCCCTCAGACCCCCACCGCCGCCACAAAAGGTCCCGGCCGAGCCTGAAGGCGAAGACCCCTTTGCCGCCCGCTATATAGAATTGGGCGAAGAAATCATGGTCAATCTGCCGCAAAAGGGCCGGGTCATGCTGGTGCAGCTGACCTTGCAAACCCGTCGCGGCGAAAAGGTCGAAAAATTGCTCAAAGAGCAGAAAATGCCTTTGCGGGCCGCTGCTATTCACTTGCTTTCAGAAGTGACGGTTGAAGAAGCCAAGCGGCCTGATGCGCAAGCCCTGATTGCTGAACGCCTGATGCGGGCGATGAATGCAGAATTCAATGAAACCTACAATATCAAACCCATTGATGCCATTTTACTGACACGATACTACGTTCAATAAGTTATTGATTTTTATAAAATAATGGTCTGGCACGGCATTTGCTAATTAGTGAGTGTTCCACTTTGGACACTTTAGACCATGACAGCAATCGACAAATATCTTGCACCCCAGGCCGCAGCGTTAACGCTGCGCCAGAAGCGCATGGAAATATTGAGTTCCAACATCGCCAATGCGGCGACGCCGAACTTCAAAGCTCGCGATATCGACTTTGAAGGCGCTTTCCAGCAGGCCATGACGGGTGTCGATAAATTGACGACCACCAATACGATCCACATGACGGCGACAAGCGGCGGACAAAATCCCGAGACGCTCTATCGCATGCCCCAATCACTGTCGCTGGATGGCAATACGGTCGAGCTGCATGTCGAACAATTGAAGTTTGCCGAAAACGCCACCCGCTACGAAGCCTCCTTACAATTTCTCAATGACCGCATTCGCGGTCTGCGCAGCGCATTGAGAGGTGAATGATGAAATCCCTGTCGATCTTTGACATTTCGGGACGCGCTATGTCGGCGCAGCAGGTCAGGCTGAATACGATCTCCAGCAATCTGGCCAATGCGCAATCCGTGTCGAGTAGCAGTGAAACGGCTTATCGCGCTCTGCGTCCCGTGTTTGAGACACAATATTCAACCGATCCTTCCAATCCCGGTCTTGCAACGGTTGCAGCGGTTGACATCAAGCGCTCGCAAGCCACGCCCGAGAAGCGCTATGCGCCGACCCATCCGCAAGCCGACAAGGATGGCTACATCTACGCCAGCAATGTCGACACTAATGAAGAGCTTGTCGAAATGCTGCAGACCTCACGTCAGTATCAGAACAACATTGAAGTTCTGACGACTGCCAAAACACTCATGCTCAAGACGTTGAACGTCGGGAAATAATTGGAGACTCACATGGCCGACCTCAATGCAACTTCACAAGCCAGTCTCGATGCCCTGCTTACCAAGTTGGGCGCCAAGAAGCAGGATCCCACGAAGACCTCCACAGCCAAGAGCCAATTGGGCCAGGAGGATTTCCTGAAGCTGATGACAACACAATTGCAAAATCAGGATCCCTTCCAGCCACAATCCAATGATCAGATGATTGCGCAAATGGCGCAATTCTCGACTGTCTCTGGCATTACCCAGCTCAACTCAACCATGAACAATGTCGCCACTGAGATATCGAGCAATTCAATTGCCACTTTAGCCAATATCATTGGCAAGACGGTTCTCGTGCCCGGCAATGTGGCTATGCCTGATGATACGGGCGCGATCAGCGGCGCTGTCGATCTGGCAAGTGATGCAACAGATTTGACTGTGCAAATCACAAAGCCCACAGGGGAACTCGTGAAGAGCCTCAGCCTTGGCCCGAATGCGGCCGGTCTGGTCGGCTTCCAATGGGATGGCACTGACAGCGCAGGTAAACCTGTTGGCGCATCCAGCTATAAGATCACCGCGCAGATGACATCTGGTGGCAAGCAAAGCGCCGCCAATACCGATGTCTATGCTCCCATCACACAGCTCAATGTTCCGGCCGCTGGTGCAGAGCAGACGATCTCAGTTGCAGGTCTCGGTAATCTGAAAATGACCGACATCCGCGCCTATAAATATTGATCCCTATCAGCCCCCATTCGACGAATAAGCGAGATCACACATGTCATTCTATACCTCACTCACCGGTCTAAACGGCGCCCAGGCTGACATTGCCTCTATCTCCAACAATATTGCCAACGTCGGCACGACGGGCTTCAAGAGATCACGCGCCGAATTCGGTGATATTTTCGCAACATCGCCTTTGCAGGCTGCCAGTTCCGCGATTGGTTCGGGTACTATTCTCAAATCGATCAAACAGCAGTTCACGCAGGGTAATATTGAATCGAGCTTGAACGCGCTCGATCTGGCGATTTCCGGTCAGGGATTTTTTGCACTTAAGCCCAGCCTTACGTCCACGCAGACCGTCTACACACGTAACGGCGCTTTCAGCGTGAACAATGACCGCTATGTTGTCGATTCACAGGGCCAATTGCTGCAAGTCTTCCCCGTCAACGATGACGGTTCGGTGATCGCGACTGGTATTCAATCAGCTAAGAATCTGCAATTGCCCACCACATCGGGCCTGCCGAAAGCCTCGCAGACCATTCAGCTGGGTCTGAACCTGCCTGCTGATGCCGAGATCATTCCCAATAAGAAGATCTATAACGACAGTAATCCCTATCGTTTCGACAAAACAAATTCGGCGACTTATAACAAGTCAACCTCGATCACCATTTATGACTCGCTGGGCAATCCTACCATTGCGACGATCTATTACGTCAAGACCAGCAATGCGACAGAGACATCGCCAACAAATAAATGGCAAACACACGTGTTCGTGGGCGATCGTGAAGTCACACCGCAATTGATCACTTCCAAGGATGATCAGGGCAAGACCTATTACATCAATAAATTCGGCCAGATCACGACAGACCCGCAATCGGTTGACCCGACCTTTAACGCCGCTGCGGCACATCCGCTCTATAAGCAGGATGATCAGAACAATAAAACCAATTCAACTTCGGCGCAGGTTGTGGGTGGTATAATCAAGGCGACCGGTTTCGATTTCGGCGATACAGATGCCAATAAGGTCACTGTCATCACTGATCCGGCCCAATATGGTCTGACACGTGAAGGCAATCCCAATGCTGGCGCCAATCCGCCCTATTGGGGCAAGGATATGTTCACCATTAGCGTGGACGGCTCCGAGCCCCAATCAATTAGTATTAATGCCGGCTCCTATACGGGTACACAATTGGCCGCTGAATTGACGAGAGCTGTCAATGCAAAATTCTCCGGCGAGAAATATTTCCGTATTGTGGACACGTACCGCAAGGACGGGGGCAATGTTGTTCCGGGCAATGATATTATTCAATTAAATTTATCAAAATTGGGCGAGGATGGCTCCTCAATTCCACTGTCTGAGCCGATTGAAATTGATCTCTTGGGTACTGGTGGCAGCGAAGGCACGCCGCCAGTTGGAGGCAATACTCAAGGCGACAATAGCCAGCAATTTACGCGCGATGAATTGGTCTCTCTGGCACAAACTAAGCTCAATGATGCGCTCAACAAGCGTCGCCTCGAATTTGGTAAGCCCGCCAATTGGCCAGATGCGAGCAACCCACCAATTGTGGTCGGCTATGATGTGGGCGCTCGAGCGCTCACCTTTACAGTTCAGCCCAGCCAATTGCTGTCTCTTATACACATCTGACGCTGCCGACGATACTCCTTGTGTAGATCTCGGTGGT
>OMIJ01000003.1 GCA_900299065.1 Hyphomicrobiales bacterium | reverse complement strand
GCATTGGCATTCGCAAGCCTCACAATGACCGTGTTGGCATCAGGCGTTGTGATTTCGGCAATATCAGCGAGCAATTCTTTACGCACCGACACCACACCCTGGGGTGGATTGCGGATGCGATCCAGGCTTACTTTGACATCTTCAGATGTGAGGGCTGTACCATCATGGAACTTCGCATTTGCGGCCAGCTTGAAAGTATACAACTTGCCATCTGGCGACACTGTCCAGCTCTGCGCAAGATCACCAATGACATTTGGATAATTTGCCGGATCGATGCGCAATAGCGTGGAATAATGCGGCGCCACACGGAACATGACATTCACCGATGAGGCTGCATGACAATCAAATGTTGCTGGCTCGCCCTGTGAAATTGCAAATTCCAATTGGCCACCACGCTGCGGTGTCTGTGCTTGCGCTGAAACTGCCAGCACCAGGCCAGCAATCATCGGAAGACTGAGAATAATTGGATGTACCTTCATGCTACCCTCCCCATCAATTGTTTGAATGCATTATGGTGTAAACATAGGCGCCAATTTGCCATCATCACAGGGACGAAAAACAACTTTGACCTTCTGGCCAATAGTGAGCTGACTGGGATCACAATCGACAATATTTGTCATCATGCTCGGTCCTTCTGCCAAAGTCACATAGGCCAAAGTATAGGGTGCCGGACCAACACGCATGGTGCTGAAAGAATAAATCTCTGCCTCACCCTTGGCTTCAATCCATTCGGTTTCATTGCTCCAGCAGAACGGGCAGATCTCGCGCGGATAATGATGCGCTTCATCACAAGCGCGACAATGGCGCACCAGCAATTTGCCCTGTTGTGCAGCGTCCCAATAGGCCTGTGTTTCAGGATGCGGCACTGGAGATGGTATCTTGCGTTCATTCGACATGTCAGACCCTTTCCATAATGCAAGTGCCAGCAATGTGGCGCGCTGCCAGCGATCCACCAATCCCATTCGCAAGCGCTATGTCACAATTTTTGACTTGAACAGCTGGATGTGCCTCACCGCGCAATTGCCGCACGGCTTCAATCATCTTTGTCATTCCGCCCCGATTGGCCGGATGATTATTGCAAAGACCGCCGCCATCCGTATTGAATGGCAATTTGCCGATTCCGGAAATCAAATTTCCATCGCTAACAAATTTGCCGCCCTCGCCTTTCTTGCAAAATCCAAGATCTTCAAGCTGGAAGAGCACCGTCACGGTGAAACTGTCATAGAGAGACACATATTTCACATCTGCAGGCGTTAGCCCTGCTTCGGCAAAGGCAACCGGCCCTGACATACGCGCAGCCGAATAGGTCAGATCCACCTTGCCGCCCATGCCATGTTTGAGGGCTTCACCCATGCCACGAATCTTCACTTTCGGACGCTTGAGAGAAGCTGCGATCTCGGGACGTGCAACAATAATTGCGCCGCCGCCATCACTGATCACGCAGCAATCGAGACGATGCAAAGGGTCCGAGACCATTGGCGAATTCACTACCTCTTCGACAGTAACGACATTGCGCAGCATGGCATTGGGATTATGTTGCGCATGGTGGGAAGCGGCAACCTTGATCCAGGCCAGCTGCTCACTGGTGGTCCCAAATTCATACATGTGCCGGCGTGCACACATGGCATAGCCATTCTGTGTTGCAGGTCCATAGAGACGCTCGAACTGAAGTTCGGGCGCATCGGGATCCGGCGGCCTTAGTTGAAGCGCAGCTCCGGCTGCACGCGGACGCCCGGCAAGAGTGACCAAAGCCACATTGCATTTACCAAGCGCAATCGCTTGAGCGGCATGATGCACATGCACAATCGGCGCTGATCCGCCAGTTTCGGTTGAATCAACATGACGCAGGTTTAGTCCCAGATATTCGCCCATCGACATAGTGCCAAGACCTGGCGCATCACCGGCGCAGAAATATCCATCAATATCGGAAGGCGAGAGTCCCGCATCCTCTATGGCGCCCTTGGCGACCTGGGCATGCAATTGCGCAACCGACAGATGATCTGCCTTGCGAGTCGGATGTTCATAGACACCGACAATATAGGCTTTGTCCCTTACACTCACGCGCCTTCTCCCTGATGAATTTGTTGGCTGCGATCCATATCATAATCGGCAAAAGTCTTGCCCTCTTTCACCAATCTGGCGAGCAAAGGCGCAGGCTCCCACCAAATACCCTGTGTTTGATGAAACTGCACAATGTCAGCATAAACTTTATCAAGCCCAATCGTATCGGCAAAAAACATGGGGCCACCGCGATCGGGCGGAAAACCATAGCCTGTGGCGTAAACGACATCGATATCGCTCGCTCTTAAAGCAATCCCATTCTCGAGCAGGCGCGCGCCTTCATTCACCATGGAATAAATACAACGCTTGATAATTTCCTCATCAGAAATGTCACGCCGCTCAATTCCCAGTCTTTTGCTCTCCTCGACCAGAAAGGCCTCCCATTCGGTATCGCGAATTGGTGTACGTCCGCCATTCTCATAACGGTGCCACCCTTTGCCTGTCTTCTGGCCAAGTCGTCCCAAATCGCAAATGGTAATCAACAGATCACTATAACGACGATCCTTCGGACGTGTGAGCAGCAGCTTGCGCTTGGTCTGGAGACCCACATCATTGCCGGCCATGTCATGCACGGCAAAAATTCCCATTCGATAACCAAATCGTGTCAATGCCGCATCCACATCCAGCGGCAAGGCACCTTCCTCGACAACGAAAAGAGCCTCACGGCTATAATTACGCAACAATGCATTACCGATAAAGCCGGGAGAGACACGCGAGAGCACCGAAGCCTTACCCATGCGCCGACCAAGATCCATCAAGGTTGCAATGACATCAGGAGCAGAATCCCGCGTGCGAACAACTTCGAGCAAGCGCATAACATTTGCAGGCGAAAAGAAATGTGCTCCAATCACATCCTTTGGACGTTTGGTGACTGCTGCAATCTCGTCAATATCAAGCCCTGATGTATTCGTGGCCAGAATGGCGCCAGGCTTTGCATGCTGATCAATCTGACGGAATAAATCCTGCTTGAGAGACATATCCTCAAAGACGGCTTCAATAATGATATCGGCCTTCGCAATAGCGCTGATATCATTAGCGTCCGTGATAAAGGAGAGACGGCGCTCCATATCAGCGGCCTGCAGACTGCCGCGCTCGACACTGACAGCATAATTTCTCTTCACGCGACCAAGACCGCGATCAAGCGCCTCTTGGGACTGATCAATCACAACTACGGCTATACCCATATTGGCAAAACACATGGCTATGCCACCGCCCATTGTACCTGCACCAATGACTGCAGCACTGGCAATGGGACGATGCGGACTATCTGCGGCAACATCAGGAATAAAGGCACATTCTGATTCAGCGGCACGAAGATGCGCACGAGCTTTTTGGGCCTGCTCAGGTGAAACCGGCGCGAGGAGAGACATAGCACTCATGATGTTTTCCCGGGATGTAACAAATGTTCAGCTCGTTTTTCGACAAAATCTTTCAGGCGATTTTCAGAACCTTGCGGACGCGCCATATTGGACGCCAGATATTCCATAAACAAACCGTCATCATGGGACAAATCCTTGACGCGCTGTAGCACATTAATGATCTTCCAATTGGAGAGTTCAGGATTCTCGGCAATTTTTTGTGCCAGTTCACGTGCTTTCGCCAGAGCTCCGCCCGCCGGCGTGACATAGCGGCATAGACCATCGCGCAGGCCTTCTTCACAATTGAGCAAGCGACCGGTCAACATCATATCTACCATGACATGATTGGAGAGAACGCGCTGTATGCGCACTGTGCCGCCTCCACCTACAAAAATACCCCTCCGCGCCTCTGGCAAACCGAAAATCGTTGTTGCATCCGCAACGCGAATATGAGCGGCGCAGGCCAGCTCAAGACCACCGCCCATCACAGGACCATGAAGAGCCGCAATATAGGGAATGGGGCCACGATCCATAAGATCGAAGACTTCATGCCAGGAATGACGTGTGTGACGCCGCTTCACCGCCGCCCCCGATTGCACCTTTTCCATCAGCTCGGCCAGATCAAGACCAGCTGAAAAGTTCACGCCATGACCATATATAATGCCACAAGCCGCTTCTTCATTAGCTCGATTAATCGCAGCACGCATCTCCACGATCATCGCATCATTAATGGCATTGCGTTTATCTGCTCGATTGAGACCGATCAGTGCGACCGATCCGTCAAGTTCATATGTGATAAGTGGGTCTGTCATAGAAAATCCGGTCTATCCGAGTAAGAAGAAACTAATGGGTAACAATCAGGGCATCCAGCGCTGTTGCACCCTGCCCGACCGCATGCACCATGACAGGATTGAGATCGATCTCGACAATGTCGTGACGTGCACGCATCAATCCTCCGATCTTGACAGCAATCTGCGCAACAGCATCGACGTCGACCGCAGGCATGCCGCGGAAACCATCCAACAAGCGCGCCGAGCGCAGTTGACGAATTTCCTTTATGATCTGTTCCTTATTTGCGTGAGCCGGAACGAGCCTCACATCACGCAGAGCCTCAACCCAAATACCGCCCAGACCAATGAGCAAGATTGGACCCCATAAAGGATCGCGACGCGCGCCTATCACCAGCTCGACACCACGCTGTGACATTGCTTCTACCAATATGCCATCCAATTTTATGTTTGGTTCGGCGCGCGTTACATTGGCGATTAGTTTATCCCAAGCCTCACGCACCGCAGACTCGCCGCTAATATTCAACAAGACAGCCCCGGCCTCTGTCTTATGCGCCAAAGCGCCGGCCTGCGCTTTCATCGCCACAGCAGCATCAAGGTCTTTGACAAAGGCGACGGCCTCTTCGATTGTTCGCGCCAGTCGCCCTTTTGGCACAGGCACGCCTATAGCAGTCAGAATTTGTTTGCCCAGCCATTCAGGCTGCGCATTGGGTTGCAAATCTGGCAATTTGGGAATTGACGGAGCGTCAGGGAGAGAGGCTGTGAATTCACATCGCCCATATTCCAGCACTTTAGCCATGGCCCGTAACATGCGATCAGAAGAGCGCGAGAGAACAAATTTATTCTCTGTAGCTACTTTTAAAAATTCTTCTGGCAAAGCGGCTGTATCACCCAGCATGGTCACAATGCGCGGCTTGTCACTCGTCTTGAAAGCCGCTGCTAGTGCATTGGAATAATTGATGGCATGTTGCGGTGAGCCGATGGGAATCGAAATTGCGAGCGCCCCCACTTCCGGCTCCGCCATCAGCGCTTCTGCTCCAATACGTACCAGCTCAGGCTGCCATATTGGTTGCGTTCCCAGATCAAGAGGATTGCGCGGAGGAATAAAGGCAGGCACCTGCGGCTTCAAAGCTGCCTCGATAGAGGGCGACAAGGGCGGAATATCGACTCCCAAATCGTCGCAGAAATCATAGGCAATGCCACAGAAGGCACCTGAAAAGGTCAAGACTCCCAAACCACCATTTGCCGGCTTGGGAAAGCGCGTAAGAACTTCCGTGACATCCATCAATTCATCCAGTGATTCGACCAGGGTCACACCGGCGTCCGTGACCAGCGCACGCATCAAGGGATAATCACCAGCTAAAGCGCCCGTATGAGACTTTGCTGCCTCCTGAGCCTTTGCGCCACGGCCCGAATGCAGCATCACCACGGCCTTGCCACGCGCACGCGCCGCGCGCGCTGCCTCCATAAATGCAGCCGGGCGACGAATAGCTTCCGCATAGACTGTGATGACACGCGTCACCTTGTCCTCGATGAGATAATGCAGAAAATCCGCCAACCCGACATCCACCTCATTACCGGTAGAAATCATATAGCTAACAGGAATATTTTTGGCTGTCAGACCAAGATAGAGATGCCCGCCAAGTCCGCCGCTTTGTGCGACAATTGCAACAGCATCGCTGACATCCGACGGCAGACGCGCAATGGGTCGCACCGCCGCAAAGCCAATGCCCACACGATCAACGAAATTAGTAAAGCCCAGACAATTAGGTCCAACAATGGAGAGTCCCCCAGCACGGGCAACCTCACCAATCTTATCTTGCACACCACGTTGCTCTTCACCCAATTCGGCAAAACCACCAGCAAAGATGACCGCAGATCTGACCCTGCGCGCCACAAGACCTTGCACGGTTTCTAAAACAGCGGCAGCCGGTATCGCCAAAATGGCGCAATCAACGCCCTGTGGAAGCTCACTCACATCGGTCAGAGTCTTCCGACCATCGAGTTCACCGCCACTACGACCAACAAGATGCAAATCGCCAGCATAATCATTGAGCGTCAGGAAGCTGATAGCCGCATGAGCTGCCGTGCCAGGCTTTTGCGACACACCGACAACAGCTATCGATTTGGGCTGCAAGACATGCGAGAGCCGAGTTATCTGAGAGACGTCAGTCATCTTGATCCTTTAACTAATCAGGCCAACAAAGTGCGCCAGTCCTCACCTGTTGAAAGTACGCCGCCCACAGAGACCGCGCGCGAATAATCCAGATCAGACCCATGAGCAAAACGCGGCGGTTTGCCATCCTGAAAATCCTGGATCGATTGGAGAAGCTGACGACGCAGACGCACCACTGCAGCGTCTGCAGAACATAATTGCTCATCAGTGCGATCACAAATCGGGCCCTGACTTATGAACATGGCGAAATCTTCAGTTGCCAGATGTTGCGGAAATCCCGAAGCATGCCCCTTGCGCATCAGATCACGGTTCTGCCCCCAATTGTCATCTGCTGCTCCAGGGGGCAGCGGCGGCCAGCGCCATTCATCCGGCGTGCAGGACAATGCCGTCATGCCTAGATCATGATGCGGATTAAAGTGAACAAACCACGCCCGATGGGTGAAATCATCCACCGGCACAGAAAAGAACACCGTCGATGGGCCATTCTGATCTGGCGCACAAATCACCGCATACCAGGGCATGACGAAATTATTGATGCGTGCATAGGTCTGCCCGCCCTGCAGATCACGCAAAGCCACATAGCGAAATCCATAAGGCCGCTCTTCAAATTCAAAACGTGGCGCACCATTCAGCGACATATTCAAACGCTGGGTTGAACCTGACATTTTCGTGGTCGTATCGTGCAAGAAAGAGACATGCGAGGAATCCATCGACGCTTCGACTGCCTGCAACCAATTGGTTGGAACTTGTACGCTTGTCACCGAGCGCTGATTGGGGGGCAAAGCTGTAAAAGGCAGATCGGGAAACCGGGGAGGCTCCATCCCCTTACCAAGCCAGACCCAAATAATTCCGCCGCGCTCTTCCACTTTATAGCGGTTAAACTTTACCGATTTGCAGAATCGCTCCTGATCGCCAGTATGATTGGGCGCATGGACCAATCCCTCCGCAACATCAAACTTCCAGCCATGATAGACACAGGTCAGTGCATTATCGCGATTATGCGCCAATGCTAGGGACGCTTTGCGGTGTGGGCAGCGTTCATCAAATATAGCGACGCGACCATCGCTGGAGCGAAAGGCGACAAGATCCGTTCCCAGCAAACGAAGACGCAGCGGCTTACCATCAGCACTCAACTGGCTCGAAGGTGCCGCTGGCATCCAATACCATTGGCGCAACATTTCTCCCAGCGGCGCACCATGCTCGACGCGGGTGACCAGATCGTTATCTTCCTTGCTCAACGCCATGATGATCTCCGCTTGTTGTTCAGCTCCCCGCATAAAATCCGGAGGATAGAGACACAGTCTCATCCTCAAGAAAACTTGCGGGCAATCGCGATAGAAATTCTGCAAAGCCAATATTGCCGGCAGGCACATGAATCGCCATAGCCTCCTGCGCCCCATTCTCATCAGCGCGCAGAATGGCAGCTGCAATACGCCGGTGATCTGCCGCCGATTTTTCCATCTGCTGGCGCGTTTGAAAATCATTGGCCCGATAGCGGCGAATTTGACGATGAATGGAATGAACCTGATCGGCGAGATATCGATTCCGCGCGCCAATATGAAGCAATCCGTGAAACTTCACATTCTCGCGAATATATTGGCGCGTATCACCAGCTTCG
>OMIJ01000002.1 GCA_900299065.1 Hyphomicrobiales bacterium | reverse complement strand
TTTGGATAGCGTTTGACGAGATCAGCCGCACCCGGATCATCATCCGTTCCTTGTGCCTTGGCATCAGCCGATGCCTTTTCAATCATGTCAGATGTGTAAGGCACGCCTTCAATCGCCAGCACACGCATATCTTGATCAATATGGGTGAGATCGACTTCGGTTTTTGCAAGCCAAGGATAGGCCGGCATGATCGAGCCCGGCACAACAGCGCGTGGATTTTCAAGATGGCGGCGGTGCCAATCATCTGAATATTTATTGCCCAAGCGCGCCAAGTCAGGCCCATTGCGCTTCGAACCCCATTGGAAGGGATGGTCATACATGCTCTCAGCCGCGAGAGAATAATGACCATAACGTTCCACTTCATCACGCAATGCGCGGATCATCTGCGAATGGCAATTGTAGCAACCTTCGCGGACATAAATGTTACGTCCAGCGAGTTCGAGCGGCGTGTAAGGGCGCACGCCCTCCACTTTTTCAATCGTGCTCTTCAGATAAAAGAGCGGAGCGATTTCCACGAGGCCACCGATCGAAATGACGATCAGCACACCAATGAGCAGGATGATCGAGTTTTTCTCGAAGATCGCGTGCTTGTTCCAGAGTGACATATCCTGCCCCCTTATTCAGCCGGCACGAGAGCGGGAGTGACGCCAGCTTCAATTTCTGCAGCCGGTGTCACAATGGTTTTATAGAGGTTCCACGCCATGATCAGCGCACCAGCGAGGAAGAGCCCGCCGCCAAAGGCGCGAATGACATAGAAAGGATGCATGGCTTCAACCGTTTCAAGGAATGAATATTCCAAGAAGCCAAGTGCAGTGTAGGCGCGCCACATCAGACCTTGCATGATGCCCGCCACCCACATCGCGCTAATGTAGCAAACGATGCCAAGTGTTGAGACCCAGAAGTGCCAATTGACCAGTTTCAGCGAATAAAGCTTCGGCTTGTTCCACAGCCACGGCACGAGGCAATAGATCGCACCGAATGACACATAACCAACCCAGCCCAGCGCACCGGAATGCACGTGTCCAATGGTCCAATCCGTGTAATGCGACAGCGAATTCACCGCTTTCACCGACATGAGCGGACCTTCAAAAGTCGACATGCCGTAGAAAGCAACAGAGACAACCAACATGCGCAGCACAGGATCGGTGCGCAGCTTGTCCCATGCGCCTGAGAGCGTCATCAGACCATTGATCATGCCACCCCATGAGGGCATCCACAGCATGATCGAAAAGGTCATGCCCAATGTCTGCGCCCAATCGGGCAAAGCAGTATAATGCAGATGGTGCGGGCCCGCCCAAATATACATGAAGATCAAAGCCCAGAAGTGGATGATCGACAGGCGGTAAGAATAGACCGGACGCTCTGCACGCTTCGGGATGAAATAATACATAATGGCCAAGAAGCCAGCGGTCAGGAAAAAGCCCACCGCATTATGGCCATACCACCATTGCACCATCGCATCCTGCACACCTGACCAGACGATATAGGATTTCGACGAGAAGATCGAAACCGGGATCGTCGTATTATTGCCCAAATGCAAAACGGCAATTGTCAGAATGAAAGCGAAATAGAACCAATTGGCCACATAAATATGGGGCTCTTTGCGTTTGATGACGGTGGCAAGGAAGACCAAGAAATAAGTCACCCAAACAATCGTCAGCCAGAGATCTGAATACCATTCGGGCTCTGCATATTCTTTGCCTTGCGTAATGCCGAGCAAATAGCCTGTGCCAGCAATGACAATGAAGAAATTATAGCCAAGCACCACGAACCAGGGCGCGAGATCACCCGCAAGGCGCGCCTGACATGTGCGCTGCACGACATAGAAAGATGTGGCGAGAAGCACATTGCCGCCGAAAGCAAAAATCACCGCTGATGTATGCAGCGGGCGCAAGCGACCAAAAGACGTCCAAGGCAGACCGAAGCTTAATTCAGGATAAGCAAGCTGGAGCGCAATGATGAGACCGACAAGAAAGCCTGCAATGCCCCAGAAGACAGAGGCGATGGTGGCAAAGCGCACCGGGCCCATATTATAATTGGGCTTGCCATCAAGGGTTTGCGCGGGAAGTTCAGCAGCACGCGCATGATAGCGGTTCACAACGAGAAAGACGGTCGCAACACTTGCGATCGCAAAGAGCCCTGCGTGAAATGCATATTCGGGCGTCCATGCATTGGCGGTGATAATGACCCACAGAACCGCAGATAGAGCTGCGATGACTGCAAGGCCCATTTCTCCGAGCGTCATGCTCTTGTGACCGGGCGCCAGCCCTGCCGATCCTGTATGTGCCATCGTAATTGCCTCGGATGAATGTTGCCCGACTCGTTCTGGTCGCGCTCTTGTCGTCACGGCGCGACACTCAATCTTCGAGGCGTGAACAGCATTGATTCAAGTCAACCGAGGCCTACACAATGGGCTACCGACGAAAGTCGAAAGCCCTCGCAGAGATGCAAAAAACGCATGAAAAAGGCGCTGCTTCCCGATGAAAGCAAAGCCATCGCATGTCACACTGCGTCAACCTGTCTCAGCTCAGCTCCACCAGCAGCGACGCACCAAACGGCCC
>OMIJ01000001.1 GCA_900299065.1 Hyphomicrobiales bacterium | reverse complement strand
TCCGTAAGGAAGTCTCCAAGCCATCTGATCTCGACGGCTTGAAAATGCGCATCGGCGGCTTTGGTGGCGCCGTGTTGCAAAAGCTCGGCGCTGTGCCGCAGCAGATTGCGGGCGGCGACATTTATCCATCCCTTGAAAAGGGCACGATTGATGCGGCCGAATGGATCGGCCCCTATGATGATGAAAAGCTCGGCTTCAATAAAGTCGCGCCTTTCTACTATTATCCCGGCTGGTGGGAAGGTGGTGCAATGATCAACTTCTGCACCAACCTCGATAAGTTCAATGCGCTGCCGAAGAATTATCAGTCAATCCTGCGTGCAGCGACCGCTTATGCCAATGTTGAAATGCAGGCGAAATATGATGCGGGCAATGTGCCGGCTCTGAAGCGCCTCGTGGCGGCCGGCACGAAGCTGCGTCCCTTCTCGCCAGAAATTATGGAAGCGTGCTGGAAGGCCGCAACAGAGGTCTATAATGATCTCAATGCGAAGAACGATAAGTTCAAGAAGGTCTATGATTCCTACATGAACTTCCGCAATGACGAATATCTCTGGTGGCAGGTTGCCGAGTTTAACTACGACAATTTCATCATCCGCCAGCGCTCGAAGGGCTAAGCCCCAAAGCTTCTGAAACAGAAAAGCCCCGGAGGAAACTCCGGGGCTTTTTTGTTGGGCGCTTTGCCGTCAGAATTTAATTTCTGGCGGGGCATTGTCGATGGTGGGAACAGCAATGCCTTTAAATTGCTCTTCCACTTGTGTGGCATCGAGTTTCACTTCGCCCGATTTATAGACCATGACCATTTGCGGGATCATAATCACCAAAGCGACCATAATGCATTGGATGATGACGAAGGGAATGGCGCCCATATAGATCTGACCAGTCGTGACAGGGTCTGTCATCTTGCCTGTGACGCGATCTTTGAACGGATTTTTCGGCGCGACTGAGCGCAGATAGAAGAGCGCAAAGCCAAAGGGCGGATGCATGAAGCTTGTCTGCATATTGACGCCCAAGATCACACCAAACCAGATGAGATCAATGCCGAGTTTTTCAGCGGCTGGTCCAAGCAGCGGAATGACGATAAAGGCCAGCTCGAAGAAATCGAGGAAGAAGGCCAGCACGAACACCATCAGATTGACGATGATCAAAAAGCCTGTTTGGCCGCCGGGCAAAGAGGTGAGCAAATGCTCGACCCATGTGTGGCCGTTCACGCCATAGAAAGTGAGCGAGAAGACACGTGCGCCGATCAAAATGAACACAACAAAGCAAGACAGTTTTGCCGTTGTGTCCATTGCTTGCTTCAAAAGCGTCATATCAAGTCGGCGCTTGGCAATAGCTAGCAAAACGCCGCCCGCCGCCCCCATAGCGCCAGCTTCAGTCGGTGTAGCAATGCCCACGAAAATGGTGCCAAGCACCAAGAAGATGAGGGCGAGTGGCGGCACCAGCACGATAATGACCTGTTCGGTCATGCGCGACATAATGCCAAGGTTCGAACTTTTATTGAACAGCGCCAACACATAGAGCACGCCGGTGGCCGCAAAAGCGCTCCAGATGAGCACATTGTCGGTTGGCATGTCGGGGAAGCGCGCATCAATATATTGGCTCAGCACAGCGGTTGCTATGCCGCCCAAGCCCACCATTGCAAATGTGTTCCAGCGTGGAATGTCGATATTCTTATTCGCAGGGCCAATGAGGCGGCGGCCAAACATCAAGAGAGAGCCAATGGTCGCGCCAATCCATTGAATGTGATTGGGCACATTGAAGGGCGCGCCAGCCAATTCGCCAATCCATTCTGCGAAGGAAATGACGAGATAAAAAATCGGAATGCCAACGAAGATTAGCACAAAGCCGGTCAGCCAGCGCTGGCGATTTTCAAGCGCGGGATCTTCTGGAATGGTGCGTGCTTCAATGGGCAGGGCAGGCGCTGCTTCCGGCTTCACCATCGTGACCAGAAAGACATAGCCCGCATAAAGCGCCGACAAAGTCAGGCCCGGAATGAAAGCGCCCTTATACATGTCGCCCACCGAGCGGCCGAGCTGATCTGCCATGACGATGAGCACGAGTGAAGGCGGGATGATTTGTGCAAGCGTGCCAGAGGCGGCAATCACGCCTGAGGCGAGGCGGCGATCATAGCCATAGCGCAACATAATGGGCAGCGAGATGAGGCCCATTGAAATCACAGAAGCCGCGACAACGCCTGTAGTGGCAGCCAGCAAGGCGCCCACGAAAATCACCGCATAAGCCAGACCACCGCGCACGGGGCCAAACAATTGGCCAATCGTGTCGAGCAAATCTTCAGCCATGCCGGAGCGTTCCAGAATAAGGCCCATGAAGGTGAAGAAGGGAATGGCGAGCAATGTATCATTGTTCATCACGCCAAATATGCGCTCTGGCATGGCTTGCAAAAGAGACCATGACAGATTGATCGATCCACCCGAGAGGGGGGCGAGTTCAACACCAACAACGAAGAAGACAAGGCCCACTGCAGCCAGAGAAAAGGCGACCGGATAGCCGATCAGCAGGAAGACCACGAGAGACACGAACATGATCGGGGCCATGTTCTGTGCGATGAAAGCAGCCATAGGCGTGATCCGTTCTTATTCTGTGGGGGCGTGGGCTGAGGCCACGCCATGCGGGTCTTCGATCAAGCCTTGCATCACCGCGACGCGCTTGATGAGTTCCGAGATGGATTGAATGAAGAGAATGGTGAAGCCGAGCGGCACCAAAAGTTTTGCGGGCCAAACAATCAGCCCGCCCGCACTGGAGGAGACTTCAGCCTGTGCAAAGGAGCGCAAGAAGAAGGGCCAGCCAAGCCACATAATGACCAAGCACAGTGGCATGAGAAAGAGAATATGGCCGACAATATCAATCCAATCGCGCGAGCGTTTTGACAGGCGTGAGGAGAGAATGTCGATGCGAATATGCTCATTGGCTTTGAACGTATAGGCCGCGCCCAGCAGCACAACAGCGCCGAACAAATACCATTGCA
Source organism: Hyphomicrobiales bacterium (assembly GCA_900299065.1). Taxonomy (GTDB): domain Bacteria; phylum Pseudomonadota; class Alphaproteobacteria; order Rhizobiales; family Beijerinckiaceae; genus Terripilifer. The sequence continues at coordinate 419 of OMIJ01000001.1, read as the reverse complement.
ATTCAAGCCATGCGTTGGAGCTGCGGTTAATTGAAAAGCGCACCAAAGCATTGACGGATGAGACCGTGACCGCGGCCAGAATGAGCCAGCCCGTCGCGCGGCCAAGTTTTTCATTCACCGCATCAATGACGCGACTGATCGCCAACAAGGCGTTCATGGGATTTCCTCCTCGGGGCTACGCCATCAAGGGGCGCTGAGCCTACATGGTTCTGGAAAAGGACTAGCATTGCCATAAGGGCATGGCGAGCCATGCCCGATTAGACTTTAGGAAGATTTTTCACTGCGACATTTCCTGAGATGCGGCAAGGGATTGCGCCTTCGCCCGCCGCGCTTCATCGCGCATGGCAAAGAGGCCCGCGCCAATCACCAAAATGATCCCAAGAGTGGCAAGAAGATCAGGGGCTTCGCCCCAGACAAGC